>NZ_CP062231.1:5077500-5302500 GCF_024707525.1 Rhizobium sp. TH2
CCATCGAGGCGCAGGTTTCCATGAAGAAGGGCACATCAGAGACATGCTCGACCACTTCCATGTTGAGCACGATGTCGAATTTCTCGCCATCGGCGGCCAGCGCTTCGGCCGTGACCGCCCGATAATCCACCACCGCGCCGGATTGCTCGGCATGGGTCTTGGCGATGCCGATATTCTTCTCGGACGCATCGGCGCCGAGCACATTGGCGCCCATCCGCGCCACCGGCTCGGACAGCAACCCGCCGCCGCAGCCGATATCGAGCAAGCGCAGCCCTTCCAGTGGCTTGTGCGACTTCGGATCGCGGCCGAACTGCCGGCAGGCACGGTCCCTGATATAGGCGAGCCGTACCGGGTTGAATTTGTGCAACGGCTTGAACTTGCCCGCCGGATCCCACCACTCCGCCGCCATCGCGGAGAAACGGTCGACCTCGGATTGGTCGATTGTGGTCTTTGCCGCTTCGCTCATGGTCGTGCTCCGGAATACTGAACTGACAGGACCTATATAGGGTGAAGACCCCTATCGCGACAATTCTTTTGCCGCAGCCTCCAGCCCGCCGAGCGTCAACGGATACATCTTGCCGGCGAAGAGCTGGCGCACGATTCCGATCGACTGCGTATAACCCCAATGCTTCTCCGGCACCGGATTGAGCCAGACGCTCTTGCGGAAATGCCCGGTGATCAGATTGAGCCAGGCCGCCCCCGCCCGGCTGTTCCAATGCTCGACCGAGCCGCCCGGCATGGTGATCTCATACGGGCTCATCGAGGCGTCGCCTGCAAAGATCACCTTGTAGTCCGGCCCATAGGTGCGGATCACATCCACGGTATCGATCATCGATGAGCGCCGGCGGTGATTGTCCTTCCACACGCCCTCGTAAAGGCAATTGTGGAAATAGAAATATTCGAGCTGCCGGAATTCCGATTTTGCCGCCGAGAACAGCTCTTCCGCCACCTTCAGGTGATCGTCCATCGAGCCGCCGATATCGAAGAACATCAGGAGCTTGACGCGGTTCTTGCGCTCCGGTCGGGTCTTGACGTCGAGCCAGCCATGCTCGGCGGTCGAGCGGATCGTGTCGTCGAGATCGAGTTCCTCGTCCGCGCCATCACGCACCCAGCGGCGCAGGCGTTTCAGCGCCACCTTGATGTTGCGGGTGCCCAGTTCGACCGAATCGTCGAGATTTCTGAAGGCGCGCTCGTCCCACACCTTCACCGCCCGGCGATGGCGCGATTCCTTCTGCCCGATCCTGACACCTTCGGGATTGTAGCCACCGGCGCCGAAGGGCGAGGTGCCGCCGGTGCCGATCCATTTCGAACCGCCCTGATGCCGACCCTTCTGCTCCTCGAGTCGCTGCCTGAGCGCCTCCATCAGCTTGTCGAAACCGCCGAGGCTCTCGACCAGCCGCTTCTCGTCGTCGGTCAGATGTTTGTCCGCCAGCCGCCGCAGCCATTCCTCGGGAATGTCGCTCACATCGACCGCCGACGTACCGGCTACCGCCTCGACGCCCTTGAAATAATGCGCGAAAACCTGGTCGAACCGATCGATGAACCGCTCGTCCTTCACCAGCGCCGCACGCGCCAGGAAGTAGAACGCCTCGATATCATAGTCGGCGATATGTGCATCCATCCCCTCGAGCAGCGAAAGATATTCCCGGAGCGTGACCGGGACTTTCGCTGCCTTGAGTTCGAGGAAGAAGGGGATGAACACGGGCTTGCCTTACGCCTCCTCAAGCACCTTGGCCCGAATCCCCACCTGGCTCAGATCGAACTCCGTCGTCTGGTAGACCTGGTTGATCCAGTTGCCGAACAACAGATGCGCGTGGCTGCGCCAGCGGTTGAGCGGCGGCTGGGTCGGGTCGTTGTGGGTAAAATAGTTGGCGGGCATCTTGATCGGGATGCCGGCCGACTGATCGCGGAAATATTCGTCGGCCAGCGAGGTCGAGTCATATTCCACATGATTGAACATGTAGAGCCGGTTGCCCTTCTTCTCGGCGACGAGGCACAGCCCGGCATCGGGTGAAGTCATCAGCGCCTCGAGCCCCGAGGATGGGTCGATATCCTTCTGCAGAACCTCGGTCCAGCGGGATACGGGAACTGCGAAATCATCGGAGAAACCAAGCAGATAGGGCGAGGACGGATTGAGATTGCGATGCTGGTACACGCCGAAGGCCTTCTCCGGCAGGATGTATTTCGGCACCTTGTGGAAGTGGTAGATCGCCGCCATCGCGCCCCAGCAGATGTTGAGCGTCGAATGGACATTGGTCTCGGTCCAGTCGAGGATCGCCTTCATCTCGTCCCAATAGGTCACATCCTCGTAATCGAGCATCTCCACCGGCGCGCCTGTTATGATGAAGCCATCGAACTTGCGGTGCTTGATCTCGTCCCAGGTGTTGTAGAACGAGAGCAGATGATCCTCGGACGTGTTCTTCGACTTGTGCCCACCGATGCGGACGAGCGACAGATCGACCTGCAGCGGCGAGGCGCCGACGAGGCGCGCCATCTGGACCTCGGTCTTGATCTTGTTGGGCATCAGGTTGAGCAGGCCGATCTGCAGCGGGCGGATATCCTGCCGGATGGCGGCGGAATCCGTCATCACGGACACGCCCTCGGCAACAAGCGTCTGGAACGCGGGCAACTGGTCGGGAATCTTGATAGGCATCGGGGCACTCCAATACGCCGGCGATAAACAATCGCTGACGGTCCCCGAGTTCCGGTGGCCCTATTTAGCGATTTGTTTAACGTGGCTGCAAGCCGGCCGGCAAATCACCACGGTTTCTCTCATATACCGGGTGATGCACATTTTCAATCGGGTTGAAATTCAGTCGATTTGGCGGGCGCAGCCACTGGGATCTGCGCCCTATCGCATCTCGCGCCGGGCCATGAAGGCCAGCCGTTCGAAGAGATGCACATCCTGCTCATTCTTAAGCAACGCACCGTGCAGTTTCGGCAGGGCGTTCTTGTCGCTTGCCGCAAGCGTTTCCGGCTCGACATCGTCGGCGACGAGCAGGCGGATCCAGTCGAGCGCCTCCGATGTCGAGGGCTTCTTCTTCAGCCCCGGCATGTCGCGAATCTCGAAGAACCGCGTCAGCGCCGCCGAAAGCAGCCGCTTCTTGATACCGGGATAGTGGACCTCGACGATCGCCGCCAGCGTATCGGCATCGGGAAAGCGGATATAGTGGAAGAAGCAACGGCGCAGGAACGCGTCCGGCAGTTCCTTCTCGTTGTTGGAGGTGATGATGACGATGGGCCGTGTGATCGCGCGGATCGTCTCGTCGGTCTCGTAGACGTGGAACTCCATGCGGTCGAGTTCCTGCAGCAGGTCGTTGGGAAACTCGATATCGGCCTTGTCGACCTCGTCGATCAGCAGCACGACTTTCTTGTGTGCTTCGAAGGCATGCCAGAGCTTGCCCTTGCGGATATAGTTCTTGATGTCATGCACGCGCTCGTCGCCCAGCTGGCTGTCGCGCAGCCGCGACACGGCGTCATATTCGTAGAGCCCCTGCTGCGCCCTGGTGGTGGATTTCACGTTCCATTCGATGAGTTCGAGCCCGAGGCTCCGGGCGATCTGGCGCGCCAGTTCCGTCTTGCCGGTTCCCGGCTCGCCCTTGACCAGCAGCGGCCGCTCAAGCCGGATCGCGGCATTGACCGCGATCATCAGGTCCTTCTCGGCAATGTAGTCTTCGGTACCCGTGAACTGCATGTCGGCACTCAATCAATATGTTCGTCGAAAAAATCCGGGCAACAAAAAAGGCGGAACCAATTGTCCGCCTTCCCATGGCCAAGGCAAAGAGCCCGGCCGATGTATCACATGTCGATAATCGTGCCCTTGCCATCGTTCCAGACGCGCACCGGACGACCGTCCTGCGCGCGATGGGTGCGGGCATAGGCGCGCACCGGTTCGCGCTCATTGCCGGCAAGCAGCGAGGAAAGCCACTGGCCAAACAGCAGCACGGATACCGCGCCGGCGATCGCAATACCGATCGACGCTGTGAACAGCGCGACGATGGCGACCAGCGTCAGGCCCGCGAGCGTGAGGAAAAACGAACGAATGCTTCTCATGGATTTCACCATTCCTTTAATGGCAATGTGGGGCAGAAGCCCGAGAATTGCAAGAGGTTCGACGTATCAGTAATCTCACATATTCTTGAAACCCGGCTTAAATCGGGCCATAGAGAGGCCATGAGCATGATTTTCGACCACCACCCGCAGCACCTGCGCCGTTCCGTTCTTTGCCTGCCTGCTTCCAACCAGCGCGCCATCGACAAGCTCGCGGAGCTTGATTGCGATGCGGTGATTCTCGATCTCGAGGACGCCGTGGCCGAGGAAAAGAAGGAGGAGGCGCGCGCCAATATCCGTGCCTTCTTCAAGGCGCGGGGTACAGCCGATCGCGAAGTCATCATCCGGATAAACCAGGCGTCCTCGACGCATTACGATACGGACATGGCCCTGGTGCTCGAATGCGAACCCGACGCCGTGCTGCTGCCCAAGGTGCGGGCGCAGGACGACATTCTCGATGTTGCGGTCTTCCTCTCGGAAAACGATGCGCCGGAGACGATCCGCCTCTGGGCCATGATGGAAACGCCGCTCGCGATCCTCAATGCCGGACCGATCGCCGAGGCGGGCCGCACAGCGGGCGGCAGGCTCGATTGCCTCGTCATGGGCCTCAACGACCTGCGCAACGACACCCGTATTCCCTTCGATCCCGCACGCACCTATCTCATCCACTGGCTGATGCAGGTGGTGCTGGCCGCCCGCGCCTTCGGGCTGACGGTGATCGATTCGGTGTCGAATGATTTCAAGGATCTGGCACAATTCGAGGCGGAATGCATACAGGGCCGTGCGATGGGTTTCGATGGCAAGATGCTGATCCACCCGGCACAGATCGATGCTCCGAACCGAATTTTCCAGCCCTCTGCCGAAGAACTCGCGGAAGCGGAGGCGATCGTCGCCGCCTTCTCAACGCCCGAGGCCCAAGG
This sequence comes from Rhizobium sp. TH2, assembly GCF_024707525.1. NCBI lineage: Bacteria > Pseudomonadati > Pseudomonadota > Alphaproteobacteria > Hyphomicrobiales > Rhizobiaceae > Rhizobium > Rhizobium sp. TH2. The sequence goes on from NZ_CP062231.1 coordinate 5,082,471, forward strand.
CAAGAACGCCATCAATGTCGCCGGCCGCATGGTCGAGCGGCTGCATTTCGAACAGGCAGGCCGGATCGCCGCCCGCGCCCGGATGATCCAAGCCCGAATGACTAAAGCAGGGAAAAAGATATGAAAGTCTACCGCTTCCTCACCGGCCCCGACGACAACGCCTTCTGCCATCGCGTGACGATGAACCTCAACAAGGGCTGGGAACTGCACGGCGCGCCGACGCTGACGTTCAACAGTGTGACGGGCCAGGTCATCTGCGGCCAGGCGATTGTGAAGGACGTGCCGGGGAAGGATTATGATCCGGAGATGAAGTTGGGGGAACAGTAAGTGATTTGCCCCTCACCCGTAAGAACGGGGCGAGGGGACGCTGCGCTCACCCGCTGCGCCTCCTCAACACCTCGAAGTAGCGCAAAAGGGTGCAGCGAGTCCCTTCTCCCCGCCCGCAGGGAGTAGATGCCGGCAGGCAGATGAGGGGCTGTCCCCGGCCGCCCGTTACACCAGCTTCCTCAACCCCGGCTCCTCGGTGGGAATCGTATCAACACCCTCGCCGAGCTCGATCTGCATCAGCACCGTGTCGATCCACTGGCCGAACTTGAAGCCGCTCGCCGGCAGCCGGCCGACATGCTTGAAGCCCGCCTTTTCATGCACGGCGATCGAGGCCGGGCTGGCGCCGCCGATGACGGCGATCATCTGCCTGATGCCAAGGCTCGCTGTGGCGCTCATCAGCGCATCCAGCAGCGCGCCGCCGACGCCCAGTCCTCGCGAATCCGGCGCGACATAGATCGAATCCTCCGCGAGATACCGGTAGGCCGGGCGCGTCCGGAAGGGCGAGGCATAGGCGTAGCCCAGCACCTTGCCGTTGCCGTCCTCGGCGATGATGTAGGGGTAGTTCTGCCCGGTGATCGTGGCGAAGCGCGACGCCATCTCTTCGTCGGAAGGCGGCTCCAGCTCATAGGTCGCGACATTCGTCAGCACGGAATCGCGGTATATTTCACAGATGATGGGCAGGTCGGCGGACACGGCATCGCGAATGCGGATCTTCATTTTGGCTCTCGAAATCAGGCATGAAAAAGGGCGACCCGGAGGCCGCCCTGATATCCTTAGCAGAAACCGTTGCTATTCGCGATTGCCCATGAAGCGCAGCATGAACAGGAACAGGTTGATAAAGTCCATATAGAGGCTCAGCGCGCCCATGATGGCCTTCTTGCCGGCGGCTTCGAAGCCGTCGCTTTCGAGGTACATTTCCTTGATCTTCTGCGTATCCCAGGCGGTCAGGCCGGCGAAGATCAGAACACCGATCACGGAGATCGCGAATTCAAGCGCCGACGATGCCAGGAACAGGTTGACCAGCGAGGCGATGATCAGGCCGAACAGGCCCATGATCAGGAACGAGCCCATGGCCGACAGGTCGCGCTTGGTCGTGTAACCATAGAGCGAAAGGGCGGCAAAGGACGCGGCGGTCACGGCGAAGGTCTGCACGATCGACGCATTCGTGTAGACGACGAATACGGTCGAGAGCGAAAGACCTACGAGACCGGCATAGACCCAGAACAGGAGCTGCGCCGTGAATACGCTCATCCGTTCGATGCCGAAGCTCAGGAAGAGCACCGGAGCGAGCGGAGCAAGGATCACCACCCAGCGCAGCGGGCTAAGGTAGATAGCCTGGCCGAAGGCGTTGACCTGGCCATTCGTGAACGCGAGGTCGGCGACGAAATAGGCGACGAGACCAGTCAGCGCCACACCCAATGCCATCAGGTTATAAACCTTGAGCATATGGGCGCGCAGGCCCGCGTCGATATCTGCATCGGTGCGCACGCCGGCGGCGTTCACCGTGCGGGTTTGAAAGTCTCTGATGTCAGACATAGTTTCCTCTAACAAAGCTCCGTTTTGTTTTAAAAACACGGTGTCGGACCATAGGCCGTAAGAGCGGTCATTGCCCGTGCGCCGCTGGGAGCTTCAGCAAGCTACCGATGAATATGGGGCGGCTTTCAATTCTAGGCAAGAGGCAAGTGATGACAAATGCGTCATCTGCCGCCTCGGGAGGCCCCAAAATACGCGCAGTAATCAGATTTTTCTAAAGCTCCCGCAGTACCGGCGCCGCTTTCTGTCCTAGGATGGACCATGTGCCGAGGAGTCCCGTGCCCGCTGTCACCAGCAGCGCGAGGATCACGGTCGATGCCGCCGTGCCCGGCAGGAAGCTGAAGGGCAGATCCATGATCGCGATCATCACATACCAGGCCGCCGCCGTCGCCGCCGCGAGCGCGAAGACCGAGGCTGACAGGCCGAGCAGGAAATATTCGTAGAGATAGGCCCGCATCAGCATGGTCCGCTTGGCACCAAGTGTCTTCAGCACCACCGCATCATGGATTCGCGCCCGGTTGCCGGCGGCAATCGCGCCTGCCAGCACCAGTACGGAAACCACAATGGCGATCGAGGCCGCCGCCCGGATCGCGACGGCCAGCTGCGCCACGATGTTGGAGGCGACATCCAGCGCATCCTTCACCCGCACCGAGGTGATGCCCGGAAACGCATTGGTCACCTCGCGCATGACTTTCCCGTCGGCCGCAGTCGTCGAATGGCCGTCGGTCAGCGTGGCGAGCCAGGCATGCGGCGCGCCCTTGAACGTATTGGGCGAGAAGACCATGACGAAATTGATCGACATCGAGCGCCATTCGACTTTGCGGAAATTCGCGATCTTCGCCGTAATGTTCCGTCCCAGCACATTGACGGTCACCGTGTCGCCGATCTTCAGGCGGAGTTCCCCCGCCTCCTGGGCGGAGAAGGACACCAGCGGTTCACCGGAATAGTCTTTCGCCCACCATTGACCCTCCTTGAGCGTTGCATTGGTCGGCAGCGCTTGGGAATAGGTGATGCCGCGATCGCCCTGCAGCACCCAGCGGGCGGCGGGGTCGATGCTCCGCTTCTGCACATCCTCGCCGTTGAACGCGAGAATCCGCCCGCGCAGCATCGGCACCTCAACTACTTCGCCCTTCGGCGAGGTCGTGGCCAGCACGGACCGGAACCGGTCGAGATCGCGGCTCTGGATATCGACGAAGAAGAAATTCGGCGCCTTCTCGGCCATCGCGCCGGCGAGATTGCCGCGCAGATTGCCCTCGATCAGCGCGAGCGAGGCGAGGAGCGTCAGGCCCAGTCCGAGCGAAAGAACGACAGACGCCGTCAGCGAGCCCGGCCGGTGGATATTGCCGATGGCGAGGCGTAGCGCCGGCGATGTGACCTTCGGCGCCCGCCGCGCGATGAGAGCGACGCCGGCAGCCACCAGCCTGAGCACCACGAAGGCGCCTGCGGTTGCCAGGAGAAAAACCAGCGCGATGAACCGGTTCTCGGATGAGAACACGGCGAGCAATGCGATCAGTAGGAAGGCTGCGGCAGCGCTGATATAGTAGCGCAAGGGCACCATCCGCCAGCCATCATAGGATTGCGAGCGAAAAAGTTCCGTCGCCCGGATCAGCCGCGAGCGGCCCAGCGGCAGGATCGAAAAGGCGATGGTCGTCAAGAGGCCGAACAAGGCCGCGATACCCAAGGCCGACGGATAGAGGTTGAGCCCGCGCGGCACCGGCACATAGCCTTCGAGAAAATATCCCGCGATCGGCGTGATCGCCGCGCCTATGACCAGCCCCGCCAGAATCGCGATGGCTGCAATGGCGAGGATCTGGATCATGTAGATCATCACGATCAGATGCCCCGGCGCGCCGAGGCTCTTGAAGCTGGCGATCACCTGCCGCTTGCTGTCGAGAAAGGCGCCGACGGCATTGGCAACGCCGACGCCGCCGGCGGCCAATGCGGCAAGGCCGACAAGCGTCAGAAACTCCGAAAAGCGCTCGATATTCTCAGACAGCGACGGCGCCGCGTTGCTCGAGCCGCGCACCGACCAGCCGGCCTCGGGGAACTTCGCTTCGGCTTCCTTGCGGATATCGCGACGCCCACGCGTGGGGTCGTCGAGCTTCACGCGGTAGAAATTATCGACCAGGCTGCCGATCTTGACCAGTCCGCTCCTGGTCAGTGCATCACGTGAAACCACCAGCCGTGGCGCAAACGAAAACCCGTCCGACAATGCGTCGGGCTCCGCGACGATCGTGCCGCGCACGGTCATCGCCATGTCGCCGAGCAGGATCGTGTCGCCCACCTTCACGCCGAGCCTATCGAGCAGCAGCGGCTGTGCGACGGCGCCGAAGGTGCCGTTTTTCTCCGCGAGCAGGTCCTGCATCGGCTGGTCAGGCTCGGCTGTGAACGTGCCGTAAAGCGGATAGGCACCATCGACCGCCTTGAGTTCGGTGAGCGCCTGGGTGGATTTGTCCCCGCTACGGACCATGGAACGCAGATTGGTGGAAAGCTGTACCTTTCCAAGGCTCTTGATATAGGCCAGCTCATCCACCGAGGCATCGCGGTTCTTGAGCCCGAAGCGCAGGTCGCCGGCCAGGATTTCCTGCCCCTGGGCGTCGATCGCCGAAGTCATCGACCGGGCGACCGAATTGACGCCCGCGATCGCCGCCGTGCCGAGCAGGATGCACAGCATGAAAATGTAAAAGCCCCGCAAGCCGCCGCGCATTTCGCGCAAAGCGAGCCGGAAGGCCAGCGGCAGGTGGCCGAAAAATACCCTTGCGCTCCGCATCTCAGAGCCCTGCGTCGATGATTTCGCCGGAGCGGATCTTGATCTGGCGGCCGCAGCGTGCGGCAAGCGTCTCGTCGTGGGTCACCAACAGCAGCGTCATGCCGCGCTCGGCCTGTTTGGAGAACAGGAGGTCGGCGATGTGGCGGCCGGTTTCGCCATCGAGATTGCCCGTCGGCTCGTCGGCGATCAGCAGTTTCGGCGATGGCGCCAGCGCCCGCGCAATCGCCACGCGCTGCTGTTCGCCGCCTGATAGCTGGCCGGGATAATGGCTGAGCCGCTCGCCGAGACCGACGGCTTCAAGCTCCCGCCGGGCGATGCCGAACGCGTCGCGATTGCCCGCGAGTTCCAGCGGCACGGCAACATTCTCCAACGCCGTCATATTCGGGATGAGATGGAACGACTGGAACACGATGCCGATATTCCGCCCGCGAAAGGCGGCCAGCGTGTCCTCGTCGGCACTGTGAAGGTCGGTTCCCGCGATGCGGATCTCGCCGCGATCGAGCCGTTCGAGGCCCGCAAGCACCATCAGCAGCGTCGACTTGCCGGAACCGGAGGGACCGGTAATGCCGCAGGATGTGCTTTTGAAGATTTCCAGGTCGAGCGATTTGAGGACGTGGACGGCACTGGCGCCATGGCCGAGGGTAAGATCGGCCTTTTTCAGTTCGATGATGGTTTCATCCACGGATCATGAATCCTATATTCTGCTCTACCCTGCGCGCTGCGCCGCAACTTAGGAGTCAATGGATGACATTTAAAGCTCTCGGAACCGCTTTATTTGCGGCCCTCACGCTATTGTTATCCCTGGATTCCGCCGGTGCCCGCACGTTGAACATCGTTGCTTTCGGCGACTCGCTCACTGCCGGCTATCAACTTCCCCCTGATGAAGCATTTCCTGCGCGGCTGGAAATGCTGGCCAAATCGAAGGGCCTCGACGTCACGATCACCAATGCCGGCGTCTCCGGCGACACGACGGCGGACGGGCTCGCCCGCATCGATTGGTCGATCCCCGACGGTACGGATGGCGTGATCCTCGAACTCGGCGCCAACGACGCCTTGCGCGGACTTTCCCCCGAGGAGAGCCTGAAAAACCTCGAAACCATGATCGTCCGGCTCAAGGAGCGCAAGATTTACGTGCTGCTCGCCGGCATCCTGGCGCCGCCGAATATGGGCGCCGACTACGAGACCAAATTCAACGGCATGTACAAGTTGCTTGGCGAGAAACACGGCGTCCCGGTCTATCCGTTCTTCCTCGATGGCGTGACGTTGAACACCGGCATGCAACTCGAAGACGGCATGCATCCGAATGGCGCGGGAACAAAAATCATGGCCGAAAAGTTCTTCCCCGTCTTCGAGACCTTCCTCAAATCCCTGCCGCAATGATTTGTTATGCAATGCGGTATAACAATATTTGGGGATTGCGCCTCTGACCAATCGATGATTCCTTGAGGTAGTCAGTTCGATTCGGGGAGCTCGCCATGCCGAGACTTTTTACCGCCCTCGAAATCCCGCAAAGCGCGGCCATGAGCCTTTCGCTATTGCGGGGCGGTGTACCAGGGGCCCGCTGGATCGACCGTGAGAATTTCCATATTACATTGAGATTCATCGGCGATATCGACCACCGCACCGCTGATGAAGTGGTCCAGGCGCTCGACAGGGTGCGGAAACCGCAATTCACGCTCAATCTGCTGGGCACCGGTTTCTTCGGCAACAAGAAACCGCATTCGATCTGGGCCGGCGTGCAGCCCGCCCCGGAACTGATGGCGTTGCAGGCCGATCTCGAACGCGTCTGCCAGCGCATTGGCCTGCCGCCCGAACCGCGCAAGTTCACGCCGCATGTGACGCTCGCGCGCCTCAGGAACGCACGGGTCGATGACGTGCTGCATTACCTGACCGGACGCGGCAATTTCTCCGCCGGACCGTTCACCGTCACCAAGTTCCTGCTGATGTCGTCGCGCGATTCCACCGGCGGCGGACCTTACGTGGTCGAGGAGGAGTATCCGCTGCTGCAACCCGTGCCGGCGCGGCCCGTGCCGCTCGGTGAATTGCACCCCTGATCCAAATTTGTTGCAACGGTTGGGAAACCACCGGCTGCCAGCTATCGTATCATGGATACGCTCTTGCTAAGCACTCAGGTTTGAAGGCATAAGCGTCATTCTCAGGGTGGCGGCTTCCGGGCTGCCGCGATTTATGCTGGTGGGTACAATGAAGAAGCTTCTGGTCTGTGCGGCGATGCTGCTCGCTGCCGGCTGCGCCAAGCGGCCTGACGAAATCATGGCGACACCTGTCGCGGTCGATCCCTATTTGCAGATGCAGTGCGCCCAACTCGGGCCTCTCAAGATGCAGAAGGAGGCCGAACTCGCGGCGCTCGAAAAGGCGCAGCTCAACGCCTCCGAGCACGACAAGGCGGCGATGTCCGTGATCCATATCCCCGTCGCCTCGATGGCCGGCAAGGATAATGAAGAGGGTGTCGCCCGCGCCAAGGGTGAAGTCCAGGCGATCAATTCCGCCTACCAGTCCAAAAACTGCGCCGCCGGTTAATCACCCCTGCCGGGCAGCACGCCCGAAAAGCGTATCGAGCAGGTATCCGCATCCCTTGTCGAGCATGGCGAAGACGTGTTCGAAATCCTTCGGCGTGCCGTAATAGGGATCGGGCACATCCCGCGTCGTGCCGCTGACATAGTCCATGAACAGATGGAGATCCGCCGAGGAATCGTGTGGCGCACGCTGCACGAGGTTACGAAGATTGTCGCGGTCCATCGCGAAAATCAGGTCAAACTGGGTGAAATCATCCACCTTGAGCTGCCGCGCCCGCTGCGCGCCGATGTCGATGCCATGCGACCGGCCGACGGCGATCGAGCGATGGTCGGGTGGATCGCCCTGATGCCAGCCCCCCGTTCCCGCCGACTCCGTCTCGACGAGGTGCGAGAGGCCGCGCTCTACCGCCCTCTGCCGCAAAATGCCCTCACCCAATGGCGAACGACAAATATTGCCGAGACAAACGAAAAGAATTCGCCTTTTTTCCATGCTACAATTCATGCCGATCAGAGAACGAGGAAGCCAATGCCGCGCGAGAAACTATCCACTACCGATGTCGAGACCGGCCTTCAAGCACTGGAAGGCTGGACGCTGTCCGATGACGGGACCGCCATCAACAAGACCTTTAAGTTCGGGAACTTTGTCGAGGCTTTCGGCTTCATGACCGAATGCGCCATCCATGCCGAGAAGCTCGACCATCATCCCGAATGGTTCAATGTCTATCGCACCGTGGAGGTGAAGCTGACCACCCACGACGCCAAGGGCCTGACTGAACTCGACTTCAAAATGGCCGGCAAGATGGACAAGGCGGCGAAGCATTGAAAACGCAAAAGACCTTCCCATATGTTTTTTGACCGAGAACGGGGAACCTAGATGGACGACGTCAAGATTGGCGAAATTCTGCTGCCGGGAGAAGAATCCGATGCCGAAAAGCGCGCCAAAAAGGTGAAAGCCGGTTTCTGGCCGACCTTCCGCCGTGCCTTCCGGCAATTGCCTTTCGCCCGAGATGTCGTGGCGGGCTTTTATTGCGCGATCGATCCTGAATCGCCGAAGCGCGTCCGCGGCATCCTGCTTGCGGCGCTTGCCTATTTCATCCTGCCCTTCGATATGATCCCGGATATCCTGGCGGTGGTCGGCTTTTCCGACGATATCGCCGTCCTGGCTGCGGCAATCAGCGCGGTGCGGGTGCATCTCAAGCCGCAGCACTACGACCGGGCCGATCGGGCGCTTGCCGATCCGGAGAAGACCGGTTGAGCCTCAAGCCGCTGTAGTTCTTGGCCTCTTGGCCATCGCCCGCTTACAGCCACGCCTAAATGCTGCCTGATTTCTCCCCTCATAAAAATCGGCAGACGCGCGTCATTTCCTGAATTTCCTTCGTATATAGCCATGGGAAATGTATGGACGTGTGAAAATGGGACGCTATTGTCGCCGGCTGAACGCCGCATTGACTCTTTGGTAACCTGAATTAAGTCAGAATGAACGCAAATTCTGCTGTGCTCCACCATGCGAGCCGGCTGTTGAGTAAAACCGGAAGGAAAACATGTTCGCGAAAAAACTGGCTGCCGCCCTCCTGGCCGTCATGGCCGTCGCTTCGTCCGCATTCGCGCAGTCGCCGACGCGTATCGAGCAGTTCAAGGCTTGGGGTGCCTATTTCTACCAGGGCAACCCCGGCAAGGTCTGCTATGTGCTGACCGTTCCGGATCCGAAGCAACTGACGCCTGCCAAGGTCGATCACGGCGATGTCTTCTTCCTGGTCACGCAGCGCCCGGGCCAGAACATTTCCTATGAGCCGCAGGCCATGCTCGGCTATGAGCTTCAGGCCGGCTCCAAGGTCACCGTGACCGTCGATGCCAAGCAGTTCATCATGTTCACCAAGGGCCGCTCTGCCTGGCTGGAAAACGCCGCCGAAGAACCGGCGCTGGTCGCCGCCATGCGCTCGGGCAAGGCCATGAGCATGGGTGCTGTCTCCAAGAAGGGCACCAAGACCGGTTATGTCTTCTCGCTCTCCGGCATCTCGGCCGCGCTCAAGAAGATCGAAAGCTGCCAGTAACAGGCAGTGCACGGCGATTTGAAGAGGGCCGGTTCGACCGGCCCTTTTTCATTCCACGGCTTCCGGCGGCGAAACGAGATCGTCGAGATCGACAGACAGGGCGCGCGCCAGCTTGCTCAACACACCGATCCGGCCTTCGCGTTTGCCTGCCTCGATCTGCGAGAGATAAGACTGCGACAGCCCAGCCTTGTCGGCTAGGGCGGAAATCGTCAAACCGCGATGTTCCCGCCAGACCGTGATGGGATTGACGCCATCCAGCAGCCGCTCGACAACCGCGGAGGGGATCAGTTCCTCCTCGCCTTGAGCGATACGTCGCAGCACCGCATTCGCCGAGGCCACGTCTTCTGCGTCCTCCAGCCGCTCGACCAATGCGAGATAGTCGGCCTCGGGCAGGACGACCATGCGCTCGCCGCTCGGCGCGATGATAACCTGTCTGTTCAGCATCTCATTCATAAGCGCCTCCTCGAGGCTTGATCTCTGCGATCAGCAGGACGTTGCCGCGATCATCCATGATGACCCGCCAGTCACCAACTCTCAATCTCACAAGTCCGGCAAACTCGCCCTTCAGGGTCTTCGTGTTATTGGCGAGGCTTGCGGGATCAGCGGCATATTGGTTTATCTTGGAAACGATCAGGCTCGCGATGTTTCGCGGGATTTTCTGCAACGCCTTTTGGGCGGACCGCGAATATGTGACCGGCTTCATCTCGATGGTATTGCATATTGCGCGATATATTTCAAGTAGACCATTGCAAAATGCAATATATGGCGGTCAATGGTGACTCCACGAGAAAATGATGCTAAGCGGGCGCAAATTTCCCATATGACAGGGATGCGCAGCCAGCGGAGACTTTTCCAGCGGGCAAGCGCGACAGGACATCAGACATGACCACGATGGAAGCACTGAGCCCGGCTCAAGAAAAACCTATGGCGTTTTCGCCTGCGATGCTGGAGGTCCGGCCTTCGCTGATCGGCCTGACGCGCGAGGAACTCGGCAAGGCACTGGTCGAAAAGGGCCTGCCCGAGCGCCAGGTCAAGATGCGGGTGCAGCAGATCTGGCACTGGCTCTATATCCGCGGCGTCTCGGATTTCGACGACATGAAGAATGTCTCGAAGGATTTGCGCGAACTTCTGCACGCCCATTTCACCATCCAGCGGCCGGAGATCGTCGAAGAGCAGATCTCCAATGACGGCACCCGCAAATGGCTGCTGCGCTTTCCCCCGCGCGGCGCCGGCCGTCCGGTCGAGATCGAAACCGTCTACATTCCAGAGGACGGTCGCGGCACGCTTTGCGTCTCCTCCCAGGTGGGCTGCACGCTGACCTGCGATTTCTGTCACACCGGCACCCAGCGCCTGGTGCGCAACCTCACATCAGAGGAAATCGTGTCGCAGCTCCTGCTCGCCCGCGACCGGCTGGGCGATTTCCCGGACCGCGACACGCCGCAGGGTGCGATCGTGCCGTCCGAGGGTCGCAAGATCACCAATATGGTGATGATGGGCATGGGCGAGCCGCTTTACAATTTCGACCACGTCAAGACGGCGATGCTCATCGCCTCCGACGGTGATGGGCTGTCGCTCTCCAAGCGCCGCATCACGCTGTCGACCTCGGGCGTCGTGCCGGAGATCGTCCGCATCGGTGAAGAGACCGGCGTCATGCTGGCGATCTCGCTGCACGCCGTGCGCGACGACCTGCGCGACCTGCTCGTGCCGATCAACAAGAAATACCCGCTGAAGGATCTGATCGCCGCCTGCAAGGCCTATCCCGGCCTATCGAACGCCCGCCGCATCACTTTCGAATATGTGATGCTGAAGGGCGTCAACGATCAGCTCACCGACGCGCGCGATCTCGTCAAGCTGCTCAAGGGCATTCCCGCCAAGATCAATCTCATCCCGTTCAACCCGTGGCCGGGCTCGAAATACGAGTGTTCGGACTGGGAAACGATCGAGGCCTTCGCCGATTTCATCAATGCCGCCGGCTATGCCTCGCCGATCCGCACGCCGCGCGGCCGCGATATCCTCGCCGCCTGCGGCCAGCTGAAGTCGGAATCCGAGCGGATGAAGAAGACCGATCGCCTCGCCTTCGAAGCCATGATGATCGCCAACCACGGCGAAGATTGAGCCTCGTCTGACGGCGCGACCCAGGTCGCGCCAAAAATCCGCCGGAATCGCAACCCCTACTTGCTCCTGGAGAGATTTTCGGGGGTTCTCATGATTTCGCGCCGGCTGTTCGTCACGGCTGCTGCCACGGGCCTCGTGGTTGCGGGCGGCGTTTCACTCTGGCCATCCAAAGGCAGCGGCCAGGTTGTCCCTGCCGAACCGTGGGCCGAAAAGCTGGTCAAGGCCGCCGAAGACCAGATCGGCGTCACCCTCATCTACGATCCGAGTTATCGGCAACTCGACTATCCCAAGGGTGACGTGCCGCGCCTGATGGGCGTCTGCACCGATGTCGTCGTCCGCGCCTATCGCGACGGTCTCGAACTCGACCTGCAAAAGCTCGTCCATGACGACATGCGCAAGGCGTTCTCCGCCTATCCGAAGCTCTGGGGCCTCGCATCGACCGATACCAATATCGACCACCGCCGCGTGCCGAACCTCAGGACCTTCTTTGAGCGCCGTGACGTCGCGCTGCCGGTTTCCTCCAAGGCCATGGACTACAAGCCGGGCGATATCGTCTCGCAGGTCCTCCCCAACGGTCGCCCGCATATCGGCATCGTCTCCAGGCGCATGAACGACGCCGATACCGCACCGCTTCTCATCCATAATATCGGGTTTGGCGCCCGCGCGGAGGATGTGCTCTTCGCCATGGAGATCACAGGCCACTATCGTTTCGCCGGCTGACCAGAAGATCGGTTGCATATGCCTCGAATTATTGGCTAAACCCTCCATCCAGAGATGAACCGAGGGATGCCAGACATGAACCAGACCATCCATAAAGCCATCGATTGCCTCGCCTTCTGGAAGGACGCCGGTTATGAAAAATGGTTCACCAAGGACGCCGCCTTCGACCAGGAATTCAGCAGCCGCTTCATGAATCTGCATTTCGCTGCGGCCCGCCGCGAGCATGACGACTGGACCGAGCATCCCGACAGCGCGCTTGCCCTGATGATCCTGCTCGACCAGTTCCCGCGCAATGTCTTCCGAGGCACCGGCCACATGTTCGCGACCGATCCGCTGGCCAGAACGTATGCGCGCATGGCAATCGAAAAGGGTCACGACAAGGAGGTTGGCGAAGTGCTCGCCGCCTTCTTCTACCTGCCTTTCGAACATTCGGAGGACCTCGCGGATCAGGAATTGTCCGTCGAACTCTTCAACGCGCTTGGTGGCGAGTGGACCAAGTATTCCGACGAGCATCACGAGATCATCAAGCGCTTCGGGCGCTTCCCGCATCGCAATCCGCAGCTTGGCCGCACATCCACGCCGGAGGAGCTGAAGTTCCTCGCCGATGGCGGCTTTGCCGGATAGGCATCGACGCGACAAATAATTTGAATTCCATGTCGATTTGCCGATTGGCGGATCGTCACCCCGGTGTATCGTCAACACAAAGGGGGATTGGCCCATGGCCTTCCAGGTTACTTCGATCTACGCCTGCATTCTTGCGATCGCCATGATCGTGCTCGCCCTCATCGTCAGCACCAAGCGCGGCAAGTTCGGCGTCGCCATCATGGACGGCGGCCATCCGGAACTCGCGCTCTGGATCCGCAAGCACGGCAATTTCGCCGAATTCGTGCCCTTCGCGCTGTTCTTGATGGCATTGGCCGAGGCGCGCGGCATGCCGGCGACGTGGCTGCATGTGATCGGCATCGTGCTTCTCGCGGCACGCGCCCTTCACCTGTTCGGAATCAATCTTGAGAAGCCGGCCGATCCGTACCGGATCGCGGGCGCTGTCGGCACCCATTTGACCATGCTCGGCGCGGCCGCCTACCTCGCCTATTCGCTTTCGTGAAATTTTTCGTGGGTCGCATGTCGATCCGCGAAAGCCCGTTCGTCATCAGGTGCCAATCAACAGGATTGGCCAAAGAGGAGATGAGAAATGAAATACATGGCTTTGATCTACACCGACCCGGCAACCATGACCCCGCCCGAATCCCCGGAGTTCGGGAAAATGATGGCCGGCTACCGGATCGCCAACGAAACCTACCAGCGTGACGGCGTCTACGTCACCGGCGACGCGCTGCAGCCATCCTCCACCGCGACCACGGTCCGGGTTCGCAACGGCAAGACGGAATCCATGGATGGCCCCTTTGCCGAGACCAAGGAACAGCTCGGCGGCTTCTACATTCTCGATTGCGCCAATCTCGATGACGCCATCCGCTACGCGGCGCTGATTCCCGGTGCGGCCAGCGGCGCTGTCGAAGTTCGTCCCATCATGGTCTTCGACCGCTGATGAGCGAGGCTTCGGCGGAAGCGGCCACTATCGCCGGCGCGATCGACGCGCTGGCGCGCCGGGACGGCGGCCGTCTTCTGTCGAACCTCGTGGGCGCCTTGCGGGATTTCCAGTTCGCCGAGGACAGTTTGCAGGATGCGCTCGAATCCGCGCTCATCCACTGGACACGCAACGGGCTGCCGCATTCGCCGGCAGCCTGGATCATGCAGTCCGCCAAGCGCAAGGCGATCGACCGCCTGCGGCGGTCAGCGAACTTCCGCACAAAATCAGCAGAAATCGCCCATCTCATTCAAATGGAAAACGAATCCGTAGAGGACGAGACAGAAGAGCCGATCAGGGACGAGCGGCTGAAGCTGATCTTCACCTGCTGCCATCCGGCGCTCGAGAAGAAGACGCGCGTCGCGCTCACCCTGCGATCGGTCTGCGGCCTAACGACGGTGGAGATCGCCGACGCCTTCCTCGACAGCCAGGAAGCCATGGCCCAGCGGTTGGTGCGCGCCCGCCACAAGATCACCCAGGCGGGCATCGCCTATGAGGTGCCGGGGCCGGATGGCTGGAACGAGCGGCTCGAAAGCGTACTCGCGGTCATCTACCTGATTTTCAACGAGGGCTATGCCTCGTCCAGCGCGGAACATATCCGCCGCGAACTCTGCGAGGAAGCGATCCGCCTCGGGCGGCTGCTGGCCGCATTATGCCCGGATGAGCCCGAAATCGAGGGGCTCATCGCCCTCATGCTGCTGCACCATGCACGCCGCTCCGCACGGCTGGGCACCGAGGGCGAAATCCTGTCGCTTGAGGACCAGGATCGCGGCCTGTGGGACCGCCGGGAAATTTCGGAGGGAAGCGCGCTGCTCGAAAGGGCGCTGCGGCGCGGGCGGCCCGGACCCTATCAGCTGCAAGCTGCCATCATCGCGGTCCACGCGGAAGCCCCGAGTTTCGCCGAAACCGACTGGCATCAGATCCTGCTGATCTACGGATCACTTTGCGCAATCGCCGACAACCCGGTCTTCGAACTCAACCGGATCGTCGCTCTCTCCTATGCCAATGGGCCGGATGCAGCGCTGGAGCGCCTCGCACCGATTGCCCACATGCTCGGGCACTATCAACCGTTCCATGCCGTGCGCGCCGATCTCTATGCCCGCACGGGCCGCAGCGAGGAGGCAAAACTCGCCTATCGGCTCGCCCATGATCTCTCGCAGACCGAGGCCGAACGGCTGTTCTTCGAGAAGAAACTCCGCCAATTCACTTGAGCGGCACAAAAATCTCCGCAAGTAATCATAGTCCAAAGTTTACTCAAACTTTAAACTTCTCTGTTGATTTGTCAGGCATTTCAAGGGCCTCGCAGTGCACCATGCATCGTGGGAAAAGGGGATATTGATGAGTTCGATTGACGTGAAACAACCGATCTGGATCCGCATAACGGCTTACGGCTTTGCAGCCGTGCTTTTTGCCAGCGTGGCGATCGGCGGCATAGGCCTTTACCGCCAGTCTGAGGTCAGCGAACAGGCGATCCAAAAGGAACTGACCAACGATCTCGATGTGATCGAATTCGACATGGATGCCCAGAAGGGCGCCGCATCCGGCCTTGCGTTGGCGATTGCCGGCCAGCCTGAGGTCGCCGATCTGATCGAATCCAACGCACGCGAAGGCATTCTTGAGCGTTTCGGCCCCAACCTGAAGCAAATGACCGAGCTGAGTGGCATGGGAATGATCACCTTCTCCAACACCGAGGGCAAGGCCGTCGCGCGCATTCACGCGCCCGACAAGTTCGGTGATGACCTGACCGGCCGGCGCAAGATGATCGTCGCCGCGCTCACCGCCGGCAAGCTTGCGGCAGGAACCGAGCCGGGCCGCACCGCGGTCAGCATGTTCGCCTCCGCCCCAGTGATCAAGGATGGAAAGACCGTCGGCGTCGTTGATGTCGGCACCGCGCTCGCCAACGAGTATTTCGCGCCGCTGGCCACGAAGGTGGGCGCGCAGGTCGCCGTCCATGTGTTCAAGGATGGCGCCTTCGAAAAACAGGCTTCGACCTTTCCCGGCGAATCCGTCCTGTCGTCCGAACAGTTGCAGGCGGCCTTCGATGGCCAGCCGGTGAGTGTTCGCATTTCCAGTGGCGGTCGTGATTATGCGGTCGAGGCTCAGCCGATCCTGAATTTCTCCGGCGCCAAACTCGGCGTCATCGAGATCGGCTCCGACGTGACCGAGATCGTCGCCGCCAATGCCACGGCACTCTGGACGATGATCATCGCCACGGTTCTCGTCTCGCTTATGACACTCGTCGGCTTCCTGCTCTTTGCCCGCTCGATCGCCAGCGTCATCCGCAACATCGCCGTCACCATGGGCCGTCTCGCCGCTGGCGAACTCGACGCACCGATAGCGAGCCAGAACCGCAACGACGAGATCGGCGCCATGGCGCGCGCCGTCGATGTGTTCAAGGTCGCGGCGAACGAGAAGAAGCATCTCGAGGAGGAGGCACTGGAAACCCGCCGCAAGCAGGAAGCCGAACGCGACCGCCTGTCGAACCTCGAAAACGCCAAGGCCGAGGATCTCCGCGCCTTCGTCCACGCCGTTGAAAAAGGCTTCGACAGCCTTGCCGCCGGCGACCTGACCGTCCGGCTGGACACGGCCGTTGCCGCCGAATTCGAGCCGATCCGCTCGAAATTCAACCAAAGCATATCAGAACTCGAAGAGGTCATCGGCTCGGTCGTCGGTTCCGTCGGCACGATCAGGGCGGGCCTGCAGGAAATCTCCACCGCCTCGAACGACCTCGCCAAGCGCACCGAACAGCAGGCGGCATCGCTCGAGGAAACCGTGGCCGCCCTCGGTCAGGTGACCAGTGCGGTCAATGACAGCGCCTCGGGCGCGGTCCGAGCCCAGAATGTTGCCACCGCGGCACAGCAGAAAGCCTCGCGCGGCGGTGAAATCGTTGCCAATGCCGTGGAGGCGATGGCTGCCATCCAGCAATCGTCGGCGCAGATCAACACGATCATCAGCGTCATCGAGGATATCGCCTTCCAGACCAATCTGTTGGCGCTCAATGCCGGTGTGGAGGCCGCACGTGCCGGTGACGCCGGACGAGGCTTCGCGGTCGTCGCTTCGGAAGTGCGCGGTCTGGCGCAACGTTCCGCCGATGCCGCCAAGGAGATCAAGGTGCTGATTTCCGCCTCGGCCGCTCAGGTCAAGCAAGGCGTGGACCTGGTGAGCGCGTCGGGCGCCTCGCTCGGCGAGATCGTCGCCGAAGTGGGCCAGATGGGTCTCTTCGTCAACACTATCACGGCGAGCACGAGCGAGCAGGCCGTGAGCCTGAGGGAAATCTCGTCCTCCGCCGACAATATGGACAAGGCGACCCAGCAGAACGCGGCCATGGTGGAGGAAACCACCGCCGCCACCCAGAGCCTCTCACGCGAGACCGAGACACTCGCGGACGTCGTCGCCCGCTTCAGGGTGCGCGGCGGCCAGCCGATGGCGGCACGCAATCCCGCCGCAGCACCACGCGTCGTCGCGGCCACACCCGTTGCTCCGCGCCCGGCCCCGAAGGCGGCGCCGCGCTATGCATCGGCAGGCTCCGCCGCCGTCGCCGTCAGCCAGGATAACTGGGAAGAGTTCTGACCGCTCGTGTCACCTTGCGATTGAATTGATGGCATGAAATCATGGCCCGGTTTTCACCAACCGGGCCACTATTTCGTCTGCGTCATGAAAATCTTGAAGGCGAAGAGCGAGAAAACACCAGCGAACGTATAGTCGATACCGCGCAGGACGCGGCGGTTGTTCTGCAGCCAGCCCGAAAGCCGCTCCGCGACGATCACGACGAGAATGTTGAACGGCATGCCCATCAGGATGGCCCAGAAGCCGAGGAAGATAAGCTTGCCCGTCACATGCGGATCGCTGGCGGTCACGAACTGCGGCAGGAAGGTCATGAAGAACAGAATGACCTTGGGATTGAGCAGGTTGACCCAGAAGCCGGTGAGATAGTTGGCGAGCCGCGACTTGACCGGACCGTCCGCCCGCTTGACCGACAGGCTGGAGCCATGCCGGATCGCCTGGATCGCGAGCCAGACGAGATAGGCCGCGCCGCCGGTCTTGAGCAAGGTGAAGGCGGTGGGCGAGGCGATGATCAGCGCCGAAATACCGAGCGCGACGAGCAACGTGTGGATCACCAGCCCCGTCGAAGTGCCGAACACCACCATCATTCCACCGGCCTTGCCGTCGCTCAGCGACCGGGCGATGGAGGCCGTCATATCCGGCCCGGGCGTGATCGCGAGCACCCAGACGGCAATTGTGAAGGTGACGAACGTCGTGAGATCGGGCAGGAATTCCATCACTTGAGGTCCTTTTCCAGGAATGCCTTGAACGCGTCGCCATAATCCTTGTGCCAGCGCGACAGCGGCGGCCGGTTCTCGATGATATCGTGCGCCGCCCAGTGGATGCGCTTTTCGTCCAGCGCGCGCGACACATCGTTGTCGGGGCAGAGGATATAGAAATCCCCCCGCGCAAGCGACGTCATCATGAAATCGATCGTCTGCTCGCCAGTCCAGGCGCCCGCCGGCTTCTCCGTGCGGTTGCCCGCAGTCAGCCCGGTGAACACGAAGCCGGGGATCAGCAGATGCGCGCTGACCCTGCCGCCTTCGGTGTTGCGCAGCTCATGCTCTAAGGCCTCTGTGAAGACCTTCACCCCCGCCTTCGCCGTGTTGTAGGCCGGATCGCCCGGCGGCGTGGTGATGCCCTGTTTCGAGCCAGTATTAATGATCAGGCCGGGCTCGCCATGCGCCAGCATCTTGGGCCCGAACACGCGGCTGCCATGGATGACGCCCCAGAGATTGACCGCGAACACCCGCTCCCAGTTTTCCAGCGGCCCGAACAGCGCGCTGCCGCCTCCGATGCCGGCATTGTTCATCAGCACATGCACATTGCCGAATCGTGCGGCGACATCGGTCGCGAGAACCTTGAGGTCTTCGAGCTCGCTGACATCGGTCGGGATCGCGGCAACCGCATCCGCCCCGCGCGGCGACGCGGCGGCAATCTCGTGTTCCGCCGCATGGAGCTTGTCGCTGCCGAGATCGGCGATCACGACGTTGAGGCCGAGCGATGCAAACTGCCTGGCAGCGGCAAGGCCGATGCCTGAGGCGCCGCCGGTGATGACGGCGGTGTTGCCGGATTTGAAGACAGGGTGCTGTTCGCTCATCGTCGCGATCCATATGAGGTGAATTTGCCATGCTTGTAACGCGATTGCGGGAATTGGCAAAGACCATAGATGTTGCGGAAATTACGGATTTCCCGTAATATTTCTGTATGGAGTATTAATATGGTTTCAAAAGTTCCGGCCGCTGCAATCTCGAAGAATTTCGGCGCCTATCAGGACGATGCCCTGCGCGAGCCCGTCATCATAACCAAGAATGGGCGCCCCCGGACCGTCCTGATGGCCTATGACGACTTTGTCCGGCTTTCGAAGCTCGAACGTCAAGTAGAATTGACGACCGATCTTTCGACAGAGGAATTGGCAGTCATCGAGAATTCCGAGATGGAACCGGGTCTCGAACATCTCGATCGGGAACTGACGGCAGCCGATGTTTCCAAGTGACATCAGGGTTGGTTACGTCTTCCGCTATTCGTATCTTTGGCATGAGCAATATCGCCAAGGCCGCGTGGAGGGCGACAAAGACCGACCCTGCCTTGTGCTGGCATTGGTCAAGATCGATGAAAACGGCAATCGCATCGTAAGGGTTCTGCCGATCACTCACACTCCACCCGGCAATCCCGGGGACGCGGTTGAAATCCCGCATGCTGTCAAGACCCGCCTGAAGCTCGACGACGAACGGTCCTGGATCATCCTCACCGAGAGCAACCGGTTCATCTGGCCCGGTCCTGATGTCAGACCACTCGATACCGAGAATGGCTATTACGGGCCTTTGCCGCCGACACTTTTCAGGCAGGTGAAGGAACGTTTCGTCGCAATCGCGAAAAGTGCCTCGCATCGAGCAATTTCACGCACTGACTAAGACCTTTCACATCGTCATCAGGGCTTGCACTTGCCGCATTTCGCGCTAAAAGACCGGCAATTCCAATCTATCCAGGCGGATAACATCATGGCGCTTCCCAAGGACGTGAAAAAAGTCGTGCTCGCCTATTCGGGCGGTCTCGATACGTCGATCATCCTCAAATGGCTGCAGACCGAACTCGGTGCCGAGGTCGTCACCTTCACGGCCGATCTCGGCCAGGGCGAGGAACTCGAGCCGGCCCGCAAGAAGGCCGAGATGATGGGCATCAAGGAGATCTTCATCGAGGATGTCCGCGAGGAATTCGTCCGCGATTTCGTCTTCCCGATGTTCCGCGCCAATGCCGTCTACGAGGGCGTCTACCTGCTCGGCACATCGATCGCCCGGCCGCTGATTTCCAAGCATCTCGTCGAGATCGCCAAGCGGACCGGCGCCGATGCGATCGCCCATGGCGCGACCGGCAAGGGCAACGACCAGGTCCGCTTCGAGCTTTCCGCCTATGCGCTCAACCCCGACATCAAGATCATCGCCCCCTGGCGCGACTGGTCGTTCAAGAGCCGCACCGACCTCATCGAATTTGCTGAGCAGCACCAGATCCCGGTCGCCAAGGATAAGAAGGGCGAAGCGCCGTTCTCGGTCGATGCCAACCTTCTGCACTCATCCTCCGAAGGCAAGGTGCTTGAAGACCCTGCTGTCGAGGCGCCGGAATACGTCCATATGCGCACCCTTTCCCCGGAAGCCGCGCCCGACAAGGCGACCGTGATCAAGGTCGGCTTCGAAAAGGGCGACGCTGTCTCCATCAACGGCGTCCGCATGAGCCCGGCGACGCTGCTGGCCAAGCTCAACGATTACGGCCGCGACAACGGCATCGGCCGCCTCGACCTCGTCGAGAACCGCTTCGTCGGCATGAAGTCTCGCGGCGTCTATGAGACCCCCGGCGGCACGATCCTGCTCACGGCCCATCGCGCAATCGAATCGATCACATTGGATCGGGGTGCCGCCCACCTCAAGGACGACCTGATGCCGCGCTATGCGGAGCTGATCTATTACGGCTTCTGGTTCTCGCCCGAGCGCGAAATGCTGCAGGCCGCGATCGATCTCAGCCAGAAAAATGTCGAGGGCGAAGTGACGCTCAAGCTCTACAAGGGCAATGTCATGGTCATTGGCCGCGAATCGAACAAGTCGCTCTATTCCGACCAGCTGGTCACCTTCGAGGACGACCAGGGTGCCTACGACCAGAAGGATGCGGCCGGCTTCATCAAGCTCAACGCGCTGCGCCTGCGCACGCTCGGCAAGCGCAACCTCAAGGGTTGATCCCTGACGCTTGCTCCGCGGCCAGACGATCGGCCGCAGCGTTGAATTCCTTAAGTGCCCGTCCTTCGGGCACTTGATGCCCGAAACTCACAGCTCGGAATAAGCCTTGCGACTGAGTCCCGACAGTCCAAGTTCCAGCTTCCGCTTCAGCGGTCCGATCTTGTCGAGAACGCCAAGCGCCATGTTGCGCACCGCGCGGCGAAACCCGCCCTGAACCATTGCGAGACCGGTCAGGCGATCCGCCATCGCGAGAACCTCGATCGCTGCCGGACGGCGGAGCGCCTCGTAGCGGTCGAGTTCCGTTTCCGGCTTTCCATCCCGTATCACCCGTGTCAGCGCCTCGCCCAGCACCATGGCATCGACCAGCCCGGTATTCATGCCCTGCCCGCCCGCCGGGCTATGGACATGGGCGGCGTCACCCATCAGCAGCATGCCGCCGTTGCGATAGGCGGTCGCGACGCGGTGATGCAGCCGGAAGCGCGAACTCCAGATCACGTCTCGCACCTTCGTCTTGCCATCCGAAGGCCCACGCGCCGCAAGGATCGATTGGACGTCGGCAATGCCGGGCTTTTCGGGCGCATTTTCCATCGTAGCAACGATGCGGTAACGGCCGTGCGGCAAAGGCGCGACAACGGCCATGCCTGATGGCGAGAAGAACAGCGACACTTCCTCATTGCCGATGCTCCAGTCCATGGTGATATCGGCCAGCACGAAGGATCCGGCATAGGTCTCGCCTTCGAAGCCGATCCCCGCACTCTGGCGCACGATCGAATGCATGCCGTCGGCGCCGACCACGAAGCGGGCCTCGACGACACGCTGGCCCTCTGATGTCGTGAGCCGCACCACATGGCCATCGCCATGCTTTTCAACGGACGACACCGCCGTGTTCCAGTGAACCGATCCGCCCAGAACCAAAAGCCGCTCCTTCAGCACCGCTTCCGTCTCGTCCTGTGGCAGCATCAAAATCTCGGCATAGCGCGAAGGCAATTGGTCGAACCGCAACTTGAGCAATGTGCGGTCGCGATCCCTGAGTGCGAACTTCGTGAGGTTCATACCGCGGCGCGTCAGTTCGCCGACGACTCCCAGTTTTTCCAATGCCTCCAGCGTGTGGGCATGGATGACCGCCGCCCGCGACGTATTCTTTCCGGAAGGCAGCTTTTCGACCAGCAGATGGTCCACGCCCGCCTGCTTCAGTGCAATGGCCAGGGCCAGTCCGGTGGGGCCGGCGCCGACGATCAGTACATCCGTGTTCTCGGTCAACATCTCGATCTCCTTTTGTCAACGTGTGTTGACTTTTAGATCAAGCCCTTGCATTTGTCAACATGTGTTGGCATTTTTGTCAGGTGAGTGATTCCGTGAAGCAGACCAAATCCGAACGAACCCGAGCGACCATACTGGAGGCCGCCCGCCAGATCTTCGCCAGCAACGGCTATGAGCGCACCACGATCCGCGATATCGCCTCGGCGGCCTCGATCGATCCGGCCATGGTGATCCGCTATTTCGGCAGCAAGGACGAACTCTTTGCCCGCATTGCCGTGTTCGATCTCAAGCTCCCCGACCCCGGCCAGATCGAGCCTTCCCGGTTGGGCGAAGTGCTGGTCCGGCATTTCCTCGATATCTGGGAGGGCGAGCAGGGCAATAGCGGCATGGCGGTTCTGTTGCGCTCCGCCGCATCGAACGAGTTCGCGCTGCAAAAGCTGCGGGAGATCTTCGCCGGCCAGGTCATGCCGGCGCTGGCGCGCATCGAGGGACCGCTGAACCCAAAGGACCGAGCCGGCCTCGTCGCAAGCCAGTTGCTCGGCCTTGCCTTCAGCCGCTACGTCATCAAGCTGCAGCCTGTCGTCGATCTTCCCCCGGAACTCATCGTCCGCGAATTGGGGCGTACGCTGCAAGCCTACCTGAAGGGCTGAGGTAGGCAACAAGCGGAATTTTCGGCCCTTTCAACGTTTGCGGTATCAAATCCCCGGCATGACTTCCTATATTGCTGGTGATTCACGAGACCAGATGCATCCGCGAAGGAAAGCCCATGACCGAACCCGCCATCAACCAGGCCATCTTCAACTGGGACGGCCCGCACGGCCTGCCGCGTTTCGCCGCCGTCCGCGACGAGGATTTCAAGCCGGCCTTCGATTTCGCTCTAGTGGCCCATGACGCGGAGATCGACGCTATCGCCAACAATCCGGAAGCGCCGACGTTCGCCAACACGATCACCGCGCTCGAAATCGCCGGCGACGAGCTGTCGCGCGTCTCGTCGATCTTCTGGAACAAGGCCGGTTCGGACACCAACGAAGCGATCCAGCATCTCGAACGCGAGATTTCGCCCGTCATGTCGCGGCACTATTCGAAGATCGGCCAGAACGAGCCGCTCTTCAAGCGCATCGATGCGCTCTGGGAGAGCAAGGACAGCCTCAGCCTGACGCTCGAGGAAACCCGCGTGCTCGAGCGCCACTGGAAGGGCTTCGTGAAATCCGGCGCCAAGCTGCCCAAGGACCAGCAGAAGCGGCTCGCCAAGATCAACGAGACGCTTTCAAGCCTCGGCACCAATTTCGGCCAGAACGTGCTGGCCGACGAGAAGAACTGGTTCCTGCTGCTCTCCGATGAAGACGAGCTCGCCGGCCTGCCGGATTTCGTCCGCGACGCCATGGCCGCGGCCGCCGAGGCGCGCGGCGAGAAAGGCAAATATGCCGTCACTCTCTCGCGCTCGATCATCGAACCGTTCCTGACCTTCTCCGAACGCCGCGATCTCCGCGAACAGGCCTTCAATGCCTGGGCCGCGCGCGGCGAAAATCCCGGCCCCACAGACAATCGCGAGATCATCGCCGAGACCGTGGCGCTCCGCGACGAGAAGGCCAGGCTGCTCGGCTACCCGCATTACGCGGCGCTGAAGCTCGACAACACCATGGCCAAGGACGCCGGCACCGTGAATGGCCTTCTGATGAAGGTCTGGGAAAAGGCCCGTCTCCGCGCCCTGGAGGAAGAGGCCGATCTCGCCCGCCTGATCGCCGAGGAAGGCAGGAACCACGGCGTGCAGCCCTGGGACTGGCGGCATTTCGCCGAGAAGCTCAGGGCCCGGACGTTCAACTTCTCGGAAAGCGAACTCAAACCCTATCTCCAGCTTGAGAGGATCATCGACGCCTGCTTTGCGGTCGCAGCCAAGCTCTTCTCCATCAGGGCCGTGCGCCGCACCGATATCGCCGGCTACCACCCCGATGTCCGCGTCTACGAGATCCGCGATTTCGAAGACAATCTCGTTGCACTGTTCATGGGTGACTATTTCGCCCGCTCCTCGAAGCGTTCCGGCGCCTGGATGAGTTCCTTCCAGAGCCAGCACAAGCTGCCGCTCAAGAACGGCGCCAAGGGCGAGATTCCGATCATCTACAATGTCTGCAATTTCGCCAAACCGGCCGAAAGCAAGCCGGCGCTGCTGTCGATCGACGACGCCAAGACGCTGTTCCACGAGTTCGGCCATGCGCTCCACGGCATGCTGTCCAACGTGACCTATCCCACGGTTTCCGGCACCAGCGTGTCCCGCGATTTCGTCGAGCTGCCGTCACAGCTTTACGAGCACTGGCTGACCGTGCCCGATATCCTCAAGGAATATGCGCTGCACTACGAGACTGGTTCGCCGATGCCCGAGGAACTGCTCGACAAGGTGCTTGCCGCCCGCACCTTCAACGCCGGCTTCAACACGGTCGAGTTCACCTCCTCGGCGCTGGTCGACATGGCCTTCCACACCAGGCCGCCGGGCGACCCGATGGTGCTGACCGCGGAGGTGCTCGCCGAGATCGGCATGCCGTCGTCGATCGTCATGCGCCACCGCACGCCGCATTTCAGCCACGTCTTCTCCGGCGATGGCTATTCCGCCGGCTACTATTCCTACATGTGGTCGGAAGTGCTAGACGCCGACGCCTTCGAAGCCTTCATGGAAACCGGCAATCCGTTCAACGCCGAGACAGCCAGGCGGCTCAAGGAAAACATCTATTCCGTCGGCGGTTCGATCGATCCGGAAGACGCCTACAAGGCCTTCCGCGGCAAGCTGCCGAGCCCCGACGCAATGCTGAAGAAGAAAGGGCTGGCGGCGTGAATCCAGCTTGAATCAAAATAGTCGTGCAACACTATTCGCATGATCCGGCAATCAGCTTATGGTGTGTAGCCGAGGGAGAAAAGACATGAATGAGTCATTGGAGAAACTGGTTGAGGCGGCACGAAAAGTGAAGCCTACCGAATCGGACCATGAGCAGCAGCGCCGCAGCTTCGCCTATGGGAACACGCATTTCGAGAACCAGTTGATCACACGCGAGATGATCGACAAGGCTGCAGAACAAATTCTGAAAGAGACGAAATGACTGATGAGACTCGTCGGCATAGTGTTGCCAGTGAGGCGACCCTTATCACCGATGAGATATTGCGTGCCGAGGCCGAAGCCAGAAACGGCCTGCTCCAATACGACTACGCGTGCCGCGCGATCATCGATGCTATAGAAAAGGGCTCGAGTTGGCGGTTGCGGCCATCCTTACTTCTTGGCCTACATAGGGAAGCACTTCAGGGTATAAGCTCCTACGCCGGCAATTATCGCCCTGCTTCGGTTGTTATCGAAGGCAGTCGGCACAAACCGGTCGATGCGCATCGAGTTCCCGAACTCATCGAAGACCTTTGCGACTACATTAACGAGCATTGGACAAGGAGCACCGCGATCCATCTGGCTTCCTTCGCCATGTGGAGGTTGAATTGGATTCATCCGTTCAGCGATGGCAATGGCCGGACATCCAGAATGATTTCCTACGCAGTGCTTTGCATCAAGCTTGGCCTTCTGTTGCCAGGACAAAAGACGATACCTGACCAGATTGTGGAAAATAGAACTCCCTATTTTGCAGCCCTCGAACAGGCCGACCAAAATCCTTCTGAGGGACCATTTGATTTGTCGGCTATGGAAGAGCTGCTCGGAAACATGCTCGCGGCACAGCTGACCAGCGTGATGGAAACAGCGACCGGCAAGACATTGCTTTAGCCAAGCTCTATCCGACACCGTCACCAAAGCATCATCGAAACGTCATCGGGGCATTACCCGGCTGACATGAATCCCCTGTTTGTTGCCGCCCGCGGGCAAGACCCGCGAGCGGAATCAAGGAGAGCTTCATGTCAAGGATCACCAGCACACTTTCACGCCGAACCCTTTTGAAGAGCACGGCCGCGACAGGCCTCTTCGCGGCCACGTCCAGTCTCGCGCTGCCCTTCTATGCGCGCGCCGCCAATGCGCCGAGCTTCACCCATGGCGTCCAGTCGGGCGATGTCGATTCGTCCTCCGGCATGATCTGGACGCGCGTCGACCGTCCGTCGCGGATCCAGATGGAGATTTCCACCGTCGAGAGCTTCAAGGACCCGATCCGTCTCGCGCCGATGAACGCGCTTCCCGAAAGCGATTTCGCCGTCAAGCGCCTCGTCGAGAACCTGCCCTCGGACCAGGAGATCTTCTATCGCTTCACCGCAGCCGATCTCTCCGACATCAATGTCATGTCCGAGCCGGTCACCGGCCGCTTCCGCACCGGCCCGTCTTCGCGCCGCAACATCCGCTTCGCATGGTCGGGCGATACGGTTGGCCAGGGCTGGGGCATCGACGACAAGGGCATGTATTCCTATGCCACGATCGCCGGGCACCAGCCGGATTTCTTCCTGCATTCCGGCGACACGATTTACGCCGACGGTCCGCTCAAGGAGAGCGTCGATCTGCCTGATGGCACCAAATGGGTCAACAAGGTCGTCATTCCCGAAAAGATGAAGGTCGCCGAGACGCTGGCCGAATATCGCGGCCAGTGGAAGTACAACATGATGGACGAGCATGTCCGCGCGCTCGCCGCCATCTGTCCGACGTTCTTCCAGTGGGACGATCATGAAGTGACCAACAATTGGTCCTCGTCGAAGAACCTGATGGCCGACGACCGCTACACCGAAAAGTCGATCGCGCTGCTGTCCGCCCGTGCCGGCCGCGCCTTCCACGAAATGACGCCGATCCGCTATACCCCGGCCGAGCCGGGCCGCGTCTATCGCAAGATCTCCTATGGCCCTATGATGGATGTGTTCTTCATCGACCTGCGCTCCTATCGCGGCCCGAATGGGGAATCGAAGGAGACGGTGCTCGACGACAATTCGCGCATTGTCGGGGCCGAGCAGATGCGCTGGCTGAAGCGCGAACTCGCCAATTCCCGCGCCACCTGGAAAATCCTTGCCAGCGACATGCCGCTCGGCATTATCGTCTGGGACAATGGCAAGGAGAAGAAGGGCGCCGAAGCCATCGCCAACGGCGATCATGGCCCGGCCAGCGGCCGCGAACTCGAAATCGCCGACCTGCTGCGCTACATCAAGACCTCGGGGATCAAGAACACGGTCTGGCTGACCGCCGACGTGCATTACTCCGCCGCCCATTACTACAATCCCGACAAGGCCCAGTTCCAGGATTTCGATCCTTTCTGGGAGTTCGTTTCCGGCCCGATCCATGCCGGCAGCTTCGGCCCCAACGACATGGACATGACATTTGGTCCGGAAGTGAAGTTCGTCGCTGCGCCGACCAAGGAGCAGGGCCAGAACCTGCCGCCCTCGGCCGGCCTGCAGTTCTTCGGCCTCGTCGATATCGACGGCGCGACCGAGCAGTTGACCGTCCGGATCATCAAGCGCGACGACAAGGAGCTCTACAAGGTTACGCTCGATCCGGTCCGGACGACCTGACGTCCGATCCATCGGCGGCAGGGCGCAGCTTCCTATGCGCCCTGCCGAGAATAAATGCTTGCATCCCGCCGTTCCCACGTAGATTTTCATATCGGAAGCGCCGGCCCATCGGGTTCGGCGGATGGTGACGAACTTGGCGGACACTGGCGGATCGGGCGATGCAGTCGGAACCTCGGCGCGATGGATTCTGCTTGCGGTCCTCGGCGTTGTCAGCCTCGGCCTGCTCGTGCCGGGCGGCTTGGTATATCTGACGGTTGTCGGCGAATGGGCCGATAGCAGCAGGGGTTTCGCTGGCATCGAAGGCGCCATCGGCTGGCTCTTCGGCCTTTGCGCCACGGCGGCGATCGCCGCCGGACTGATCATCGTCGGCGTGATGCTCAGGCTTGCGCATTGGGATCGCGCGCCGCTTGCGAGCCTTTTCCTCGCCGTCCTGTCGGTCGGCTTCATTATCGGCACCTACTTCGTTTTCTCCGACACCAACACGACGGACAACAGCATCGAAGTGGTGTTTCTCCAGGGCTGCTGCATCGTCGCATTGCTGGTGGTGGCGCTTCCTCCCTTCCTGCATTGGGTGATGACCAAGCCACAGCCGACCATCACCGAAACACCGAAGGGTTGGGAATGAGCGAGCCGGTCGCGAGCCAGAACCAGATCAATGGGCCGGTGGTGCTCCGCATCGTGCTGGCGGTGCTCTGCATGATCCCCGGCTTGATGGGCCTGCTCGTCCTGGGCTTCCTCGTATACGCCTTTGCCGCCCAAGGCTTCCATTTCATCGAGTCCGACAAGGAATTGATACAGCCCTATATCATCGGCTCGGTCGTATTCATCGGCTCGTCGGTGATCGCCGTCGGCATCATCCTCCGCTATGCGCGCTCGAAGCGCGCGCCAGCCGCCAGCCTATGCCTAGCCTTGTTCTTCCTCATCGCCGACGTGATCGGTATCGGCATGATGCAAGCCACCTTCGATGCGGGCAACGGCGGCGACTGGCTATTGCTCATCATCGCCGCCGCCTTTGCTCTCATCACCGTTTCGCTACCGCCGTTCCTGCATTGGTGGAACGCCAGGCAGCCTACCGCCTGAGCAGCACCTCCCGGACGATCTCGACCAGGAACTTCGGGAACACGTCGAAGGCGTAAGGCATGTAGAGCCGTTCCAGCCGCTGATGGAATTCCCGTCCCCAGGGGCCGATATTGACGACGGGATAGGTAAGCGCATCGGCCGGCGGGCGATCGACCCAGAGCGCCGCAGGCGTATTGTCGGCAACGACGGTCGTATCGCTCTCATCGATCGCGGCGCCGAAGAAGCTCATATCCGATATGCCGGTGAAATATTCGCGACGCTTGAAGCTGGTGGCATGCCGGCTCTCGATCGTGCCGCGTGCCCGGTCAAGTGCTGCGGCAAAATCCCGGTCGAGATCGCGCGACAGGTCCAGATGCGTGTGCGGATAGTGCAGGCTGGAGAAGCCGGTGACGACGGCCGGGCCGGTGATGCGCGCCTCGGCGACCATGAACTCGACCAGCGAGCGCGTGACGTTCAGCGGATTGTCGTTGCCGGCGAGCGACGATGCCAAAACGTCGAAACGCTGCTGCGCATCCACGCCTCCCGCCTTCAAAGCTTCTTGCCTCAGCTCGGCAAAGCTGATCACGCGACCGGTGAAATCGAGCTTGCTCGGCTCGACGCCGTTCATATGAGCATAGTCCGCAGCCTTGGCCTTGAAGTCGTCAAGCGCCTCTTCCACAGCGCGTCCGACGATCGCATTGAAATCGCCATGGAGTTCCGACGGCGTGCGCGAATGAAATAGCCAGTTGAAGGCGAGCCAGACCTTGTCGGGCGTCGTCACCTCGTAACCACCGCGCAGGTCCTTCGCCTCGAGGCAGATCGGCGGCGGCGAGACTTGCGCCTCGCCGGTGTCGCAGAGCGCCGGATTGGCCTCGAAGGCGAGCATGATTTCGGATGCGATGCGATGCGCGCTGATGCCCTCGAACGGATAGCTTGCATGCGAGGCCTGGCCGACGACGAAGGCGAAGGGCAGAAGCTTGCCGATCGTGCCGTGATAGATGGCGCGGCCCTCGGACCCGTCGCCCTGGTCGCTGGTCGCATCGAGATTGACGCCGGCGACGATATCGAGATCCCAGCGTTTCATGAGACCCGGCAGCGCATCGCGGAGCGACCGCATGCCGCGCGAATTGCGCTCCTCGTCAGGCGTGGCGAACAGCACGAGATTGCCCTGGCGATCCGGCATTTCGGAAAAGTGCTCCAGCGCCGCGATGCCTGCCGCCACGCCGCTCTTCATATCGAGCATGCCGCGACCGGGCACGAAATCGCCGCTCCTCAAATCCTCCAGCGCCCGCGCCTCGGTCGCCGTGAGCGGCCGGCTTTCGAGATCGGCGATCAGCGCCGCCTTCAAGTCATCCGGCTTGCAGGCGAGATGCTTGAGTTCGAGATAGTTGTTCGTCTCGACCGTGTCGAAATGGCCGCCGAAAGCCAGCGTCCGCTTGCCCGACCCGCGCACCACGGCCACGACATTCCCAGCCATCGGCGAGCCATGGCTGTCGATGATGGCGATGTCTTCGGGATGGTCGCGGAAATAGGGAATCTCCCGCAGCAGACCGGCAAGCCTGTCGGCGAATTCCGCCTCGCCCGATGTGCCGCTCTCGCTCGGCCAGGAGACGAGGTGATAGGAAATCTCCTTCACCCGGTTGAATGGCTGCCAGCTTGCTTCAGTGTCGGTGGTGCGATCGGTCATCTGCTTCTCCCTTGATATCGGGACCATAGGCGAGCCAGGGGTTGACCGGAACGAGGCAAACCGGCGAAATGCGCAAACTTCTGGCGAAATCGCCAGCCAGATTGCCGGATGACACAGAAGGCTTGCACCATGGACGACCTCGACCAGCGCCTGATTGCCGAACTCCGGGTCAATGCACGCGCCTCGATCCCGACGCTTGCGACCCTGCTGGGTGTGGCGCGCGGCACGGTGCAGGCCCGGCTCAACAAGCTGGTCGCTTCCGGCGCGATCGCCGGCTTCACGGTGAAGCTGCGCGAGAACCGGCCGGATGCCATGGTGCGCGGCGTGATGATGGTCGAGCTTGCCGGCCGCAACATCAAGCCGGCCATCGCCTCCCTCCGCCGCAACCCGGGCTTTGCCGCCGTGCATACGACCAACGGCATCTGGGACCTGATCGCCGAAATCGAAGTGCCGAGTCTCGCGGAATTCAACACCGTAGTGACCGCCGTGCGCAGCATGGATGGCGTGGCGAAATCCGAGACGCATCTGTTTCTGGGGCCGGCTTGATGGGTGTAGGGTACCTTTCTGGCTGGGTGTTCACCCCTCACCAAGCGCGTCCATGCGTTCGATGACGCGCTCGCGGGCTTGCTATCCTCTCCCGCAAGGGGAGAGGGAAGCCATCGGGTGAAAGGCACATAGATCGGATTAAGAAGGAACCTTAACTCGGTCGCGCCGGTCCGCTTCTATCGCGTTTCTTATTGCAGATGCGGCTTTTGCGGTTGCCGTTCGGCACTGGTCGAACCCAGCCGAGTCCTCATATTCCATACGTTCTACTGACAGAGCTTCCGAAGCTGCGATGAACGCAATCTCGGATATTGTCATCGCATCGCGCAATGGACCCATCACATTACGTTCGGCCCGAAGTTCCGCGGCAGTCTTGCCAGTTAACCCCTGATATGTAGTGTTGGTACAAATTGCATAATGGACCGGCTTTACCACTCCGCGCTTGTCTAACTCGTTGGTGTAGAGCCCGCGAACCGCGCGACCCATGGCACGCTTGGCTGCCCACTCGTTCGCTTCAGGTGAGGCTCGCTGTAAAACCTCGTCGGCAAGCGTTGCATCGCCAGCCCTGTAACGGAGCCAGACTTCGCGAGTTTCAATCTCTAGCTTAGGGCTGAGATATCCAGCATACGCAGCGGCAAGAATGGGATGGGCATACGTGCCATCGTTCCCGCGACCGGATTTTGCGTAAATTACTGGAATATTTTGCTTATTCGCCTTTAGGTAAGAATTGGTTACCTTTTTCTGAAGCTCTGGAATCAGCTTCTTGGCGAAGGCGGATGAGCGCCAATGCTTGGGCAGTTTCGTGATGGGCGCCTTTGCAAGCGACCAAATGTCGTTGAGATTCCAAAGACCGAATTCATCCTCACGGACTGAATGGCCCCGTACGGTAATCAATGAGATAGTGTTCATGTTCAAACCTTGGTTCGTTGATGTTCATAGCTGTTTCCCACTCTGTCGTTGATGCCGCGATGAATCCGAACCGTAGTTCCTCCCGACTCAACCCGCATGAGGGAACATATCATGAAACTCAGCCGAGTGTGCGAAGTATAATACTGGGATTATTTTCCAATATCGAATGATAAGCAATTGATTTGGTTGGAAAGAAAATCGTGTGCGTACCAGTTTCGGGTTCGAGAAGGCCCCGCCCCGAAACCCCTCCCCACAAGGGGGAGGGGCCAATCCGTGGCGCTCACTTTCCATCAAAGCACGGCCTGCGTGCGCCGAAGACGATGCCCATTACTCGACGCTGAGAATTTCGAGACGGTGCCGCAAGTTAAGCCCCTCCCCCTTTGTGGGGAGGGGTTGGGGCGGGGTCTTTCTTCCCAACCACCCACCTTGCACCCACCTCATGAATCGGCGATATCTCGGCTCCCTCCGATGCCTGCAGGCTTCCATGACGATCACCGAACAGAACACTTATCGCCTCGGCGTGGCCTATGTGGCCGTGTCGGCGTTTCTGTGGTCGCTTTCAGGACTGTTCATGCGGGCGATCGAGGCGGATCTGATGACGATCCTGTTTTTGCGCGGGCTCGTTTCCGGCACCACGGTTTTCCTGCTGTTCCTCGCGGTCGAGCGCGACAAAGTATGGGCGACCCTCAAGGCGATGCGCTGGCCGACCTTCTGGGCGGCGGTGCTCTCCGCCGCCAGCATGATGGCCGGGCTGGGCTCGCTCTATTACACATCGATCGCCGACAGCATGGTGATCTATGCGACTGCACCCTTCATCACCGCCTTCATCGCCTATTTCTTTATCGGCGAGAAACCGAGCCGGGCGACCGTCATCGCCAGCACGATCGCCTTTTGCGGCGTGCTCTACATGGTGACCGACAGCCAGGGCGGCGGCTCGCTGCTCGGCAAGGGATTGGCTGTCATCATGTCGTTCACGGTCGCTGGCCTGGCGGTCGTCATGCGCAAGCACCGGGAAGTCTCGATGCTGCCGGCGATGGCGGCCTCGGCCTGGCTTGTATCGCTCACGACCGCGCCCTTTGCCAGCCCGCTTGCGGCCAGCACGACGGACCTGGGCCTGGTCGCCGCCTTCGGCATCGTGCAGAACGGCATGGGGCTGGCGCTTTATACATTCGGTGCCAAGCGCATTCCCGCCGTCGATGCCAGCCTGCTGACCGCGCTCGAAGTGCCGCTGACGCCGCTCTGGGTGTGGATCTTCATGAACGAAGTGCCGTCGCAGGCGACCCAGATCGGCGGCGCGATCGTGCTCGCCGCGCTGTTCGGGCACATCTTTGCAGAAATGCGGCGCAATCGCGCGCCGGTTACTGTCGCGCCGTTGTAAGATGGAGCCTCCGCTTCTCCCCTTGGGGAGAAGATGCCCGGAGGGCAGATGAGGGGTTCTCATCTACGAGCAAAGCGCTTCGCGCAACCCCTCATCCGGCGCATTCGCGCCACCTTCTCCCCAAGGGGAGAAGAGGGAGAAAGCCACTACCGCCGCACGTCCGCTCTCGCCCCGGCCGCCAACAACGCCACGAAATCATCGAGTTCGCTTTCCAGCCGCGTCGCGGGAATGCCGACGAAGCGGCCTTCGAGGCTGATCGAGATGATGCCGTGCACGGCGCTGAACAGCGTCAGCGCCCGGATCTGCCGATCCTCATCAGGCATATCGGGGTTGAGCCGGGTGAGCGGCCGGGCGATGAACTGGATCAGGAACATATGCCGTTCCAGATGCCAGTCCGGCGGCATCACATCATCCGGCAGCTTGTGATCGAAGAGGGCTGCCCAGAGATTCCGGTTCTCGAGCGCGAATTTGAGATAGCCGCGCGCCAGGATTCTCAACTGGGCAGCGGGGTCGTTCTCCTCGGCCAGCATTTCGGTCAGCTGATGCTCCAGCATCAGGAGCGTCGAGGAGTTCACATGCCACACCAGCTCATCAAGATCGCGGAAGGCCGTGTAGAGCCCGCCCAGCGCGCAGCCGGCATCCTGCGTCACGTCACGCGCCCGGAGATTGCCGAGTCCATCCGCGATGATCCGGTTGCGCGCCGCCTCGATCAGCCGCGCTTTCAAGTCCTCGCGTTTCAATTCCCGTTTGCCGGCCATTAACCATTCGCCTTCGAAATTATGAACGTCGTTCAAAATAATTCTTGAACATTGTTCGTCTTTGTGTCAGAACATAATCGTGAACGTTGTTCATACATGGAGAAACCGAGATGTTCAAACAAATTCTCACATTGCTGCGTGGCCGCGCTTTCGAGGCCGAGCAGGACTTTCTCGATCAGAACGCAATTCCCCTACTGGGCCAGCAGATCCGCGACGCCACCTTGGCAATCCAGTCGGCGCGTCGCGCGGTGGCCATTGCCATCGCCCAGAACGAACAGGAGGTCGGCCAGCACAAGGCCGCTCTCGCTCGCATCACCGACCTCGAAACCCGCGCCATCGCGGCCCTCCAGCAGGGCAACGAGAAGCTGGCCCGCGAGGCCGCCGAAGCGATCGGCTGGCTGGAGGCGGAATGCGCCGCCTCGGAGAAGGCGCAGGCGCAGTTCAGCGCCTCGATCAACCGGATGAAATCCGTGGTCCGGGCCTCCGAGGCCCGGCTGAGGGAACTGCAGCGCGGCGAGCGCCTGGCCCGCGCCACCGAGCATACCCAGAAACTCGATCGCTCGGCGGGCCACCACGGCCTCGCCACGCTCTCCGAAGCGGAGGAGACTTTGCTGCGCCTTCGCACCCGCCAGCAGGAGATCGATACAACCGCATCGGCGCTGCGCGAGATGGATGCCGGCACCGATCCCGCCGCCATCATCGAGAAGCTCGCCAAGGCCGGGTGCGGCGCGCCGCTCCAGCCCGACCCCGAAAACATCCTCGCTCGCCTTCGGGCGAGAATGAACAACGCCGCCTGACCGTATCAACACTGGACAAGGGATACTGATATGAACGAGAGTTTCCAGAAGCATTCCTCAGCCTGGGTGAGCTTCTCTTATTTGAGCTTCGGCGCGGCAGGCACCATGCTGGCGCTTGGCCTCTACATGATGCCGCTCGATCTCTGGGGTAAGGGCTACCTCGTCATGGGCATATTGATGCTCGTGCAGACCACCGTGAACGTCACCAAGACCATCCGCGACAACGCCGAAGCCGACAAGCTGATCCGCAAGGTCGAGGATGCCAAGACCGAGAAACTGCTGTTCAACATCAATCGTAACGACGCGAGTTAGCTGAAGTTAACCACACCACAGAGTTGTCCGGTCGAGCAACTATTGGCTAACGACTCTGTGGCTTGGTGACACTGCCCGCAAAAGGAAGATCTCGATGCAACGCAACCTGATGACATCGCGCCAGTTCGCGCCGCTGTTCTGGACGCAGTTCCTCTCGGCGTTCAATGACAATTTCCTCAAGAACACGCTGGTGTTCCTGATCATGTTCCAGATGGCAGCCGAAGGCGCCTCGCTGGTGACGGTGGCGGGCGGCATTTTCATCCTGCCTTTCCTGGCGCTCTCGGCGATCGGTGGTGAACTGGCCGACAAATACGACAAGGCCAAGATGGCGGAACTGCTGAAGCGCGCCGAGATCGGCGTCGCGGCGGTGGCCGTGCTGGGTATTGGACTGTCGTCGATCTGGATCCTGATGCTGGCCCTGTTCGGCTTCGGCGTGATTTCCGCGCTGTTCGGGCCGATCAAATACGGCATTCTGCCCGATCATCTCGACCGCCGGGATCTGCCCAAGGCCAATGCCTGGATCGAGGGTGGCACCTTCATCGCCATCCTGACCGGCACGATCGTCGCGGCCGTGGCCTTTAGCGGCGGCGACAATATCTGGGTTTTCGGACCGATGATGATGGGCCTCTCGATACTCTGCTGGTTCGCTGCCCGCATGATCCCGCCGACCGGCTCCAAGGCGCCCGACCTAGTGATCGACTGGAACATCTTCCGTTCGAGCGTGACGCTGGTGGGCGAAATCCGCGCGGATCAGCGCATCTGGCGCTCGGCCCTGATGAACTGCTGGTTCTGGTTCGTCGGCGCCTTCGTGATGACCATGCTGCCGATTATGGTGAAAGATATCCTCGGCGGTTCGGAAATCGTGGTGCCGGCCTATCTCGCCATCTTCGCGATCTCGATCGCCATCGGTTCCGCCATTGCCGGCTGGATGTCGGCCGGGCGCGTCGTGCTGCTGCCGGCGCCGATCGGCACCGCCATCATCGCGTTGTTCGGCCTCGACCTCGCATGGAATCTCTGGGGTCTTACCTCGGTCACCCACGCCACGACGATATCAGGCTTCTTCGCCGGCCAGAGCACGATCCGCGTCGCGGTAGACCTTGCCGGCATGGCGATCGGCGGCGCATTCCTCGCGGTGCCGACCTTCGCGGCCATGCAGACCTGGGCGCATGAGGATCGCCGCGCCCGTGTCATCGGTGCGGCAAACGTTCTCTCGGCACTGTTCATCACCTCGGGCCTGGCGCTGGTCGCCATCCTGCAGGCGATCGGTACCTCGGTGCCGATGATCATCCTGGGACTGTCCGTCATCAATCTCGGCATTGCCTGGCTGATGCTGAAGACCCTGCCGACCAATCCGTTCCGCGATTTCATCTCGATCATCTTCCGCGCCTTCATGCGGCTGGAAGTCGAAGGGCTGGAGAACATCAAGAAGGCCGGCGTCGCACCGATCATCGCGCTCAACCATGTCAGCCTGCTCGACGGCGCGCTGGCGCTCGCCATCACCGAGGAAGAGCCGACCTTCGCCGTCGACTACAAGATCGCCCAGGCCTGGTGGGTGAAGCCGTTCCTGAAATTCGCAAAATTCCTGCCGCTCGACCCGACCAAGCCGATGGCGACCCGCACCCTGATCAAGGTCGTGCAGGACGGCAATCCGATCGGCATCTTCCCCGAGGGCCGCCTGACTGTCACCGGCACGCTGATGAAGGTCTATGATGGCGCCGCCATGGTGGCCGACAAGACCGGCGCGATGGTCGTGCCTGTTCGCATCGACGGCTTGGAGAAGAGCTATTTCACCTATCTCAACGACGACAAGGTGCGCCGCCGCTGGTTCCCCAAGGTCAAGGTGACGATCCTCGAACCGCAGAAGCTCGAAGTCCCGGCCGAACTCAAGGGCCGCGCCCGTCGCATCGCCGCCGGTGCCGCCCTCTACCAGATCATGTCGGACCTGATGTTCAAGACATCGAACACCGATTCGACTGTGATCGAGCGGGTGATCGAATCCGCGAAAGA
Source organism: Rhizobium sp. TH2 (assembly GCF_024707525.1). Lineage (NCBI taxonomy): Bacteria > Pseudomonadati > Pseudomonadota > Alphaproteobacteria > Hyphomicrobiales > Rhizobiaceae > Rhizobium > Rhizobium sp. TH2. The sequence continues at coordinate 5,119,544 of NZ_CP062231.1, forward strand.
GCGCGGCATGAGCAAGCTGGCGGTCGAGGATCCGGTCACCGGCAAGCTGACCTATGGCAAGCTGCTGACCGGCGCCGCCGTGCTGGCCGCCCAGTTCAAGGCGCGCTTCCCGGATGACGAGACGCTCGGCGTGATGCTGCCCAACGCCAATGGCGCAGCAGCCACACTGTTCGGCGTGATGAGCGCCGGCAAGGTACCGGCGATGCTGAACTTCACCGCCGGCGCGACGAACATTCTATCCGCCTGCACCGCCGCCAAGGTGAAGCACGTGCTGACCTCCCGCGCCTTCGTGACCCAGGCCAAGCTTGGACCAGTGATCGAGGAAATGGAAAAGCAGGTCAAGATCGTCTGGCTCGACGACCTGCGCACCGAGATCGGCTACAAGGACAAGCTGATGGGCTATCTCGGCAAGGCGCGTCCGCTGGTCAGGCGCAAGCCCGATGACGCGGCGGTGATCCTGTTCACCTCGGGTTCCGAGGGCACGCCGAAGGGCGTGGTGCTGACCCACCGCAACATCCTGTCGAATGCCGCGCAGGCCGCAGCCCGCATCGATTTCCACTCGGGCGACAAGGTGTTCAACATCCTGCCGGTGTTCCACTCCTTCGGCCTGACGGCGGGCACTGTGCTCCCGCTGATCTCCGGCGTGCCGGTCTATTTCTACCCCTCGCCGCTGCATTACCGCATCGTGCCGGAACTGATCTATTCGTCGAATGCGACGATCATCTTCGGCACCGACACCTTCCTGTCGGGCTATGCCAGGACCGCGCATCCCTACGACTTCCGCTCGATCCGCTACATCTTCTCGGGCGCCGAGCCGGTGAAGGCCTCGACCCGCGAGACCTATATGGAGAAGTTCGGGCTGAGGATTCTCGAAGGCTACGGCGTCACCGAAACCGCGCCGGTCGTGTCGATCAACACGCCGATGTACAACAAGTCTGGCACCGTCGGTAAGATCATGCCCGGCATGGAATGGAAGCTCGAACCGGTACCTGGAATCGAGGAGGGCGGCCGGCTCTATCTCAAGGGTCCGAACGTCATGGCCGGCTATCTCCGCGCCGAAAATCCCGGCGTGCTGGAACCGCTGCCCGATGGCTGGCACGACACCGGCGACATCGTCACCATCGATGCCGACGGCTTCGTCAAGATCCGCGGGCGCGCCAAGCGCTTCGCCAAGATCGGCGGCGAGATGGTGTCGCTGGCAGCGGTGGAAGCACTGGCCGGCAGCCTGTGGCCGGGTGCGCTGTCCGCGGTCTCAGCCGTGCCGGATGCCAAAAAGGGCGAGCGCCTGATCCTGCTCACCGACGCGCCGAACGCCACCCGCGCCGAATTCCTCGCCTACGCCAAGTCGAAGAACGCCATGGACATGATGGTCCCGGCCGAGGTGCGCGTCGGCAAGGTGCCGGTGCTCGGCACTGGCAAGATCGACTTCGTCGAGGCGCGGAAGCTGGCGCTGGAGCCGGTGGCGGCGACCGCTGCGGCGTGAGTCTCCCGCTTCTCCCCTTGGGGAGAAGGTGGCCCGAAGGGCCGGATGAGGGGTTGCGCGGAGCGCCCGGCAAATTGGAACCCCTCATCGCCTCGCTGCGCTCGGCACTTCTCCCCAAGGGGAGAAGCGGGGCCAGCACCCGTCGCCTTAGCCTATCAAATCCCGCCACCCAAGCCCTGCATTTGTCGCATCCCTGTTAAGCGCATTCATTAGTTTGTCGCTTCACCCCTTTCGCAAATGCAAAAAAAGGGGTATGAGCCCGCCAAATTGAATTGCGCGCCCTGTGCCCGCCACAAACTTTCAGAGACCGATCAGATGAAAATGCGGAATATCGCGATTATCGCACACGTTGACCATGGCAAGACGACGCTCGTCGATGAACTCTTGAAGCAGTCGGGCTCGTTCCGCGACAACCAGCGCACGACCGAACGCATGATGGACTCCAACGATCTCGAAAAAGAGCGCGGCATCACCATTCTTGCCAAGGCGACCTCGATCGAGTGGAAGGGCCACCGCATCAATATCGTCGACACGCCTGGCCACGCCGACTTCGGCGGCGAAGTCGAGCGCATCCTCTCGATGGTCGATGGCGCGATCGTGCTGGTCGACTCCTCCGAAGGCCCGATGCCGCAGACCAAGTTCGTGGTTTCCAAGGCGCTCAAGGTTGGCCTGAAGCCCATCGTCGCGATCAACAAGATCGACCGTCCGGATGGCCGCCACGAGGAAGTGATCAACGAGGTCTTCGACCTGTTCGCCAATCTCGACGCCACCGACGAGCAGCTCGACTTCCCGATCCTCTACGGTTCGGGTCGCGATGGCTGGATGAACGTCAACCCGGAAGGTCCGAAGGACCAGGGCCTCGCGCCGCTGCTCGACCTCGTGCTCGAACACGTTCCGGAGCCCAGCGTCGGTGACGAAGACGGCGCCTTCCGCATGATCGGCACCATTCTCGAAGCCAACCCCTTCCTCGGCCGCATCATCACCGGCCGCATCCATTCCGGCTCGATCAAGCCGAACCAGAGCGTCAAGGTTCTCGGCCAGGACGGCAAGCTGATCGAAAACGGCCGTATCTCCAAGATCCTCGCCTTCCGCGGCATCGAGCGCACGGCGCTTGACGAAGCCCATGCGGGCGATATCGTCGCCATCGCCGGCCTCTCCAAGGGCACCGTCGCCGACACGTTCTGCGATCCCAGCGTCACCGAGGCGCTGCATGCCCAGCCGATCGACCCGCCGACCGTGACCATGTCCTTCATCGTCAACGACAGCCCGCTCGCCGGCACCGAAGGCGACAAGGTGACATCACGCGTCATCCGCGACCGCCTGCTCAAGGAAGCCGAAGGCAATGTCGCACTGAAGATCGAGGAAGCCGAGGGCAAGGATTCGTTCTTCGTCTCCGGCCGTGGCGAACTCCAGCTCGCCGTGCTGATCGAGACCATGCGCCGCGAAGGCTTCGAGCTTGCCGTGTCGCGTCCCCGCGTCGTCATGCACAAGGACGAAGCCGGCACCGTGATGGAGCCGATCGAGGAAGTCGTCATCGACGTCGATGAAGAACATTCCGGCATCGTCGTGCAGAAGATGAGCGAGCGCAAGGCCGAGATGGTCGAGCTGCGTCCGTCGGGCGGCAATCGCCTGCGGCTTCGCTTCTATGCCCCGACCCGCGGCCTGATCGGCTACCAGTCGGAACTGCTGACCGACACGCGCGGCACGGCGATCATGAACCGCCTGTTCCACGCCTACCAGCCCTTCAAGGGCAATATCGGCGGCCGCGTCAACGGCGTCCTGCTCTCCAATGCCTCCGGCGAAGCCGTAGCTTACGCGATGTTCAACCTGGAAGATCGCGGCCCGATGATTATCGAGCCGGGCGAAAAGGTCTATGCCGGCATGATCATCGGCATCCACACGCGCGACAACGACCTCGAAGTCAACGTGCTCAAGGGCAAGCAGCTGACCAACATCCGCTCGGTCAACAAGGACGAGGCCGTCAAGCTGACGCCGCCGATCCGCATGACGCTCGACCGCGCGCTTTCCTGGATCCAGGACGACGAACTGATGGAAGTCACGCCGAAGTCGATCCGGCTCCGCAAGATGTATCTCGACGCCAACGACCGCAAGCGCTTCGAGAAGTCGCGCGCTGCCGGCGCCGCCTGATCGCTGCAATCATCTCCAAAGTTTCAGATCCCGGCGGCAACGCCGGGATTTTTGTTGCGCGGCCGGCGTCGCCGGCCAGAACCTTGTTGATAACTTGGCCCCACCCCAGAAGTCGCTCCACCCCGACTCCCCGATCTTTTAACGTCTGATTCGGAACTTGCGTCTTGCCGGGATGGTTAACAATCGGTTAACTTGGTCGGCAGTCCCTTTTGAGTATTCGTGGCGTCAGCCACGACGTGTATGGTGGATGGACGTTATGACGACGTTGTCAATTGACGTGAGGCGCGCCGATCCGCGCGATGCCCGTGCCATAGCGGACGTCCATCGGACGGCCTGGATCAGCGCTTATGCCGGCATGATTCCGCATCGCGCGCTCGTGCAGATGATCGAGCGGCGGCGCGAGGACTGGTGGCGCCGCGCGGCGCGGGGTCCATCGACCCTTCTGGTTGTCGAGGTTGCGGATAAGATCGCGGGCTACGCCACGATCGGCCTGAACCGCGTCCGCGAACTGAAGCAGGAAGGCGAGATCTACGAACTCTATCTCCTGCCGGAATACCAGGGCATCGGGCTCGGCAGCTATCTGTTCCGCGAATGCCGCGCGGTCCTGAGCGGGCTGGGCATGCAGGGCCTCGTCGTCTGGTGCCTGGAAGAGAACGACAATGCCGTGACCTTCTACCGCGCCATGGGCGGCATGGATGTCGCCGAGGGGATGGAACGCTTCGGCGAGAAGTCGATCAAGAAGCTCGGGTTTGTCTGGCGCAGTTGAGTATTGCGCCCTCGTTTTAGAAAAGACCCGCCCCAAACCCCTCCCTTGGTGAGGGCGGGGTAAAGGCTCCGTTATACTAGCGGATCAACCGATGAGGCCGAGACCGATCGGTTAGGTAGCCGACTGCAAATCCGTCGTGGCGGTTTCGTCTCGCTTTCCGATCGCAAGCATGTTGTAACGGTCGGATGCTATTCTCATCGGATCTTATAGACAAATTCATAGCTTGGTTCATCGCCATAGCATTCATCGTCTTTGTCGCCTTTATGTTGTATTTCAACAGTTTGACCCGGGCGCTTTTCGGTCTCCTCGTGTTCTATTACGCCTTCGGAGCAGTCGTCTGGCACATCACCAAATCGAGTGATCAATATACAATAATCTACGAAATGCTGACCTGGCTTGGGCGGTGGGTTTGGAAGGGTGACTGCTAGATATATTCGTCGTTGGAGACATCCCCTTCATCAATACCCCCTTGTGGGGAGGGGTTTCGGGGCGGGGTCTTTGTCTGAAATGTAGTTTACCTCGCAGCACTCAAATCCGGATAATTGTAGACCGGATAGCCCGAAAGCTTGCCTGTTTTGCCGTGGAATTTCGGCTGCTGCTTGCCGCAGGGAAAGCCCGGCGCCTGTTCATCCGCGAGTTTGCGGGCCAGTTCATTCGCATCCTTGTTTTCCAGTGCATCGACGTAAGCCGTGATGCAGCCCGTCATGTCGTCGGGCTGGCCGACGCGGGAGATCACCAGGACCTGGCCTTCATGCGCCTTGTCGGGCTCCGAGGTGTCCGGATTGAGGTTCTGGATCATGTAGCGCAGGATGGTCGCGCGCGGCACGCCATCATCGTCGAGACGCCACTCGATCTTGTCGCCGACATAGTTGAATGTCTCGAATGTCTCGCCGGCGCCATCAAGGATCGCTTTGCTCAGGTGGCCGAAATAGGTGCTTTCCCTATTGTCATAGGCGTTGAAATAAAAGGGATAATCCTTATAGCCCGCGCATTTGAGGGAGACGTTGCCCATGTCCTCGTCTTCAGGCGTCGGCGTGCCCGATGTCACGCAGCCCTTGTCGGTCGCGGCGCTCGTATAGGCGCTCTCCGCGGCATGAGCCGGAGCGTTGAGGCCAAGCAGGGTAAGGGCGGGCAGGGCAATGATCACGGCGCGAATGGTCATGGCGGAATCCTTTCGCATAGGGATACGCGCAACCGCGCGGATTCATTCAACCGCTAGCCGTCATCGCCGTGGTAGATCATCGGATCGGCGGCCTTGTCGCCTTTCGCGCCGTGATAATCGGGCTTGTCGATGCCGCAGCGGAAATGCAGGGCGAGCCCATCGGCGACGGCGCGCGCCAGGTTGTTGGCATCCTTGCTGGCCAGGGCATCGACATAGCCCACCGGGCATCCTTCCTCTTCGTCCGGCTGGCCAACCTTCGAGATGACCAGAATCTGGCCTTGGGAACTCTCATCGCCAACAAGGAAGCGCTGGATGGCCGCGATCGGCTTGCCGCCGGCGCCGATGCGCCATTCGATCTTCGGGTTCATGTGGTTGAACGGGCCGAAGGACTCGAAAGCGTGATCGATGATCGATTTCTTGAGAAAGCCATAATGAATGCTCTGGCGCAGGTCGCCCTCCTTGAAGAGCACCTTGTACTCGCCGAGGCCGGGGCAAAGCACGGAGGTGAAGTCGCCACCCGGCTCGTCCGGATCAGGCGCCACCAGGGTCTCGCACTTCTCCAACTCGAGTTCGGTATAGGCGCTGCCGGCTGCGAGCGCCGCATCGGACTGCGCCACCATCATCACGGCCAAGATCGAGATCGTTGTCGCCCAGCGCATCGCCACCTCCATCGCAAGACTGGTCATTAACGCATTCCATTTACCGCCGCACTCGAATTTCTTGGCGAATCCGGCTTTTCGCTACCGCAGCAATATTGTCAGCGCGGTTGAATCCTTCTATTGCCGGGCACCTATTCAAGCAGGAGGCATCAGATGCGCATCGACGCTATCAAGATCGGCAACAACCCGCCGGAAGACGTGAACGTGATCGTGGAAGTGCCCGTCGGCGGCGATCCGATCAAATACGAGATGGACAAGGAAGCCGGCGCACTGGTAGTCGATCGTTTCCTCTATACGCCGATGCACTACCCAGGCAATTATGGCTTCGTGCCGCATACCCTGTCGGAAGACGGCGATCCGATCGACGTGCTGATCGCCTCGACCCGCCCGCTGGTGCCCGGCTGCGTGATCAATGTCCGCCCGATCGGCGTGCTGATGATGGAAGACAATTCCGGCAAGGACGAGAAGATCATCGCCGTTCCCTCGCCGAAGCTGACGCTGCGATACGAGAAGGTGCACGAATATACCGATATGCCCGACATCACGATCAAGCAGATCGAGCATTTCTTCGAACACTACAAGGATCTCGAGCCCGGCAAATGGGTGAAGCTCGATGGTTGGCGCGGCGCGGCCGATGCACGCCGCCTGATCGTCGAGGCGATCGATCGCTACAAGGCGACCAAGTAAACCACGTCTTCGGAATGATTTTGAAAAAGCCTCCGGACCGGGATCGGTCCGGAGGCTTTTTGTTGTGTTATCGCAGATCGCTATCAGCCGTAGGTGCGGGCGATATAGGCGATGACCTGCTGCAGGAAGAACAGGATGACCAACACCACGAGCGGCGAAAGATCGACGCCGCCGAGGTTCGGCATGAAGCGGCGGATCGGCCGGTAGAGCGGCTCGGTCAGGCGATAGAGCGCGCTGCCGACCTGGTTGACGAACTGGTTTCTCGTGTTGATGACGTTGAACGCATAGAGCCAAGAGAAGATCGCCGAGACGATGATGATGAACCACAAGATGTTGATGATGAAGTTCAGGGTCGACAGGATGACGAGTAGCATAGGGTTCCTCTTGGCCGCGCCCCCATCCGTTCCGTCCGGGGCCTGCGCGATTTCACGTTGACAGACATGTAATCATTGGCTCTTTATCGGGCAAGAGCGAGCCTGCTTCGCTTACCCGCTATGATTAACGGCCCACGCGCCGTTCCAGCTTTTCCCGCATACGAGCGTCACATGCAAGTCAATCCGGCGGAAGACCGCTTTGCCGCCTTTCGCCATCGTTCCTATACACTCTTCTTCTGCGCCCGCTTTCTCGCCGCTTTCGCCACGCAGATCATCTCGGTCGCCGTCGGCTGGCAGATGTATGAGGTGACGAAGAGCGCCTTCCTGCTCGGCATGATCGGCCTTGTCCAGTTCCTGCCGGCGCTCATCCTCATCCTTGTCACCGGCTCGGTGACGGACCGCTACAACAGGCGCGCCATCGTCTCGATCTGCCTGACGATCAGTGCGCTCTGCGCGGCGGCACTGTTGCTGCTCACCATATCGGGCACATTCGCGCCGCTGCCGGTCTTCATCGTACTCGTCGTCTTCGGCATCGAGCGCGCCTTCATGGGGCCGGCCGTGCAGTCCCTGGCGCCCAACCTGGTGCCGGAGAAGGATCTCGCCAATTCCTTTGCCTGGAATGCCTCCTCCTGGCAGACCGCATCGATCATCGGCCCGGTCGCCGGCGGCCTGCTCTATGGATTGGGGCCGGTCGTCGCCTATTCCGTGGCACTCGCCTTCATGGTGTCGGGTGCCGCGCTGGTCTACACCATCCCGAAGCCCGCGCAGCGCAAGGCGGGCGAGCCGACGAGCTGGAACTATATCCTCGCGGGCTTCAAGTTCATCCGCTTCGAGAAAGTGGTTCTGGGCGCGATTTCGCTCGATCTCTTCGCGGTGCTGCTCGGCGGCGCCGTGGCGCTGATGCCGATCTTCGCCAACGATATCCTGGTGCTGGGGCCGCTCGGTCTCGGCATGCTCAGGGCAGCACCGGGTGCGGGTGCCATTGCCATGGCGCTTTATCTGGCGGCCTTCCCGATCAAGCACGGCTCCGGCCTCAAGATGTTCGTCGGCGTGGCGATCTTCGGCCTGGGCACGTTGATCTTTGGCCTGTCGGAAACGGCGTGGCTATCGATCGTGGCACTCGCCATCATGGGCGCCGGCGACATGATCTCGGTCTATGTCCGCGAAACCCTGATCGCACTTTGGACGCCCGACGAGGTGCGCGGCCGCGTCAACGCCGTCAATTCCGTTTTCATCGGCGCGTCCAACGAACTCGGCGAGTTCCGCGCCGGCACCATGGCGCATTTCGTCGGCGCTGTGCCGGCCGTTGTCATCGGCGGCATCGGTACGCTCGCCGTGTCGCTGATCTGGGCCGGAATCTTCCCGCAACTGCGCAAGATCGACACTCTGGATGCGCCGGAGCGGGCGGCGGTACCAGAAGCAGTCAAGTGACGGAATAGCGGTCAATCACCCAGAGCCATGTGCCGTCGCTCTGCCGGCGGGCAACTTCGCTCGTCACATCGCCATCGGGCAGCTTCGTTGAGGTCAATGCGAGATCGCCTGAAATGAGGGCCGGCCGTTGCTCGCCCCTGGCGAACTTCCTGCCGGTCGCGGCGAATTCGACATAGAAGGCACGGATGGCGTCGTGGCCGCGAATGAACCGTCCGTCGCTGCAATCGATCACCGCATCCGGTTCGAACAGCGCGGTCATGCCGTCGATATCGCCCGCATGCTGGCGCTCGACGAGCAGGCGTTCGAGGTCGTTGGGTTCAAGCGCGGGCTGGCGCTGGTTTGCGTTCATGTCGGTTCCTCCCAACTGAAAATTGTCTCACCAAAGGCGCAGGCGTTTGACTTGAAGTGTGGGGGTCGCCGCTTGCTCCCCCCTTCTCCCCTTGGGGAGAAGTGCCGAGCGAATGCGAGGCGATGAGGGGTTCTCGCTCGTGCTTCGCACAACCCCTCATCCGGCGCATTCGCGCCACCTTCTCCCCAAGGGGAGAAGAGGGAGCGAGCCTCAAATCTCGCGCGGCTTGAAAACCATGTCGAGCATGCCGGACATCCAGTTCTTGAGCGGCGCATCATGCAGGAAGCGCCCTTCGAGATGCTTGTCGCCGGTTTGCGCGCCCGGCAGTTCGAAGCGGTGCGCGCCGCGCACCACCCAGCGATGCATCATCACCCGGGTCAGTTCGCCATGGAACTGGATGCCCCAGGCATTTTCGCCGACACGGAACGCCTGGTTCTCATAGGCGTCCCCTCGTGCAAGCAGCGTCGCGCCATCAGGCAGGTCGAAGCCCTCGCGATGGAATTGATAGACCATCTTCGGCCATTCCAAGAGCTTTTCGCCTTCCTCGGTGGCCTGGAGCGGATACCAGCCGATCTCGGTCAGCCCCTCGTGATGGCCGGCCACCCGGCCACCGAGTGTCTTGACCAGCATCTGCGCACCGAGGCAGATGCCGAGATAGGGGCTGTTCTCCGAAAGCGGGACGTTGATCCAGTCGATCTCGTACTTGATGAAGTCGTCCTGGTCGTTGGCGCTCATCGGCCCGCCGAAGATGACGGCGCCGGCGTGATCGGCCATGGTCTCGGGCAGTCTCTGCCCCATCGCCGGGCGTCTGACATCGAGCCTGTAACCCTTGGCTTCGAGCATATGCCCGACGCGTCCTGGCGTGGAATGTTCCTGATGGAGTACGATCAGAACCGGCCGGTCATCCGCCGGCAGCGTTTTCCTGAGCGATTGCAGCATCGTCCTTAACTACTCACCTTTGTTGGCCTGCTCCGCTTCCTGCCGCTGGGCAATACGAACACGGCCGGAAACGCCGATCAATTCGGCAATTCGCCATACCAGGTGATCCTCGATCTCGTTTCTTTGTTCATCGGCATGCACGATTTGCCAGAGCAGGCCGATGAATTCCGTCTTTTGACGCTCATCAAGAGCGCGATTGATCCGCGATGTAAAGCGGAAAAGATCGATCGCGCGCTCTTCCTGCTGCTTCGCGGCGGCGAGCATCTCGTCATACTCGCCCTTGGACAGATTGAAATAATTACGGATTTCCGATTCGAGGACCTGGTTTTCCTTTTCTTCCACCACTCCATCGGCATGGATGACATGCAGCGCAAGCGCCACGATGGCCACGGCCGTTTCGTCCGGCTCGACCCTCGCGGTTTCCGAGCCGAGCGAATTCAGGAATGTCTTAAGTCGCTCGAACATCGCCGCTTTCCGCCTCCATTGCCACCCGTTTTCAGAACAACCTGCTTGTTTTAAAACAATCGGCCCGTCTTCAGAACAACCGGAATGTCGCCGGTTTCGCCACCGCTTCCTTGATCGGTTTCACGCCGGGATCGTCCGGCGGACGGCCGAAGAACGGTTGATCCTCGTTTGCGCTTTCGCGCTTCCTGGGCGCCGCCTCATCCAGAACGATCGGCTCCGGTTTCGGTTCAGGCTCAACAGGTACGTCGACCTGCGTGATCGGGTTATCGACTGGCCGCACGACCTCGCGCGGTTCCGGCACGGCGATCGGTTCGCTGGCACGGGCGGGCGCCGGCAGCGAGCGGAACGCGTGGTCGGCGCCATTGGCCGTGCCATCGCTGACAAGGCCCGGTGCGGGGCCATAGGCCTGTTTCCACTCGAAGGCATCGAGCTTGCCGGTGACCGGCGAGACCGGCAGCCAATGCTGGGACACCTGCCCGTCGGCGACCCATTCCGGATCGCGCGGCGCCCGCAGTGCCTGGGCCAGCCAATGGCGCACCCGGCCCTGGTCCTCGCTGTCGGCTTCCTCGATATCGGCCATCAGGAGATAGACGCTTTCGCGCTCGGACACTTTCGCCGCGGCCTCCGCCTTGGCACGCGCCCGGTCGAAATCGCGGGCATCGAGTGCCGCCCAGGCCGAAGCGTAAAGTGCCTCATAGGTATTGGGCTGAAGCTGCTCGAGACGGTCGGCGCGCTTGAGCTTTTCCTGCGCCGTGACACCGCCGGCCGCCAGATAGGCGGTTGCGAGTTCCATCTGCGGTGTGATTTTCCAGGCCTGCTCGATGGTGGAGAGCGCCTTCTTGACGTTGTTTTCCCGGAGATAGGCCTTGGCCGCGATGGTCGCGGCGGGCACGAGATCCGGCGCCAGCTTCAGCGCCATATAAGCGTCGTCGCGCGCGGCCTTCGGATCGGCGTCGAGCTTCGACAGCGCCCGGCCGGTCAAGAGTACCGCTTTCTTGCGGTCATGCACCGTCTTGTCCATGCCCGACAGAACGCGCTGGCCTTCAAGCAGGCGGATCGCATCATCGAAGCGTCCGGCCTGGGTGCGGTATTCCAGCGTTGCCTCGGCGGCCCAGGGCAGATGCGGGCCTTTTTCGACGGCGCGCTCGGCATAGTGTCGGGCGGCTTCATGGGCGCCCAGGCGAAGTGCTTCGAGATAGAGGCCACGCAGGCCCAGTTCGCGGGTCTCGGGATCCTCGGCCATCTGCTCGAATTTCTTGCGCGCGTCCTCGGTCTTGCCCTCGATCAGGCTGGCCTGCGCTTCGAGCAGATGGATCAGCGGTTCGGAATCACTCGAGATCAGGCCCTTGGTCCGGTCGAGCATCTTGCGCGCCAGCGGCGCATCGCCCGAACCGACTGCGATCAACCCGGTCGACAGCGCCTGGTAGCCACGGTCGCGCTTGCGGGCGCGAAAATAGCGGGTCATCGACTGTGGCGATGTCCAGATCGTGCGGACCAGCCACCAGATGATCATCACGGCAACGACGAGCACGGTCACCAGCACGGCGGCGACCATCAGCGTCATCTCGACGCGCTTGCCCTGCCAGATGATGAAGAGTTCGCCCGGACGATCGGCCAGCCAGGAAAAGCCGAAGCCGAGCGCGAGAATGACGGCAAGGAAGAAAACGATCCTGATCATACTGTTACTTTCCTTCAGCCGTTCGTCTTGGTGGTCGAGACCGCCTTGGTGAGGGCATTGCCGACCAGTTCCTCGACACGGATGCGGGCATCGAGCTGCTTTTTATAGGCGGCGGACGCCGCCTTGGCGGGTTCGGGAAGCTTCGCCCATTCGCTCGCGGCACCGGTGAAATCGCCGTTCTTCAGCTTTTCCTCCATACGCGCCACGACCGCATCCGGTCCCTCGCCCTCGACATCGCCGACCGGCCGGACCTTGATCGCGGAAAACGCGCTCGACATCAGGCGGTCGGTGAGGCTCTGGTTGGGATCATCGATGACGACCGCCGACAGGATCGTATCGGCAACAGCCGGAAAATCGGTGACAAGGCTGGTGCGTGAGGGCACGCCGATCGCCGCGAACTGCTTGAGCTCCTTGACCGCCGGATCCTCGGGATCGACACCTTCGAGCGTATCGAGTTCCGAGATGAACGGCCCGCCGCGATCGATCGCGGCCTTGAGGCCGGCCGATGCGATGGCGACCGCCACTTCGACATCGTCACGCGGCTGGCTGAGCGTCTTTTCGATGGCCTCGATGCGCATTTCGAGCGCCGCGCGCGCAGTCTCGGATTCGGTCTTCTGCGTGCCGACCGCCGCTTCAGCGGCCTTGACCTGTTCGGCCAGCGCATTGATGCGGGCATCGGCATCCGCCGACAGGCCGTTGGCCTCCGGCACGGTCGTCATCTTCTCCTCGAGCGCGGTGATCTTGGCGTTGACCGGCGAAAGATCGACTTCCGGCTGGGCGGCAACCTCGGTCTTCAGCTTCTCGACCTCCGACGACATCAGGTTGAGCGCGACTTTGGTTTCCTCGTTCGAGCCGAGCGAGGGCAGCACGCCCCAATATTGCAGGCCAGCCGCTCCACCGAGCGCGATCACGCCGCCGATCAGGCTTGCTGCAATCAAGGACAGGCTACCGGAACCTTTTGCAGTGGTTGGCTGCGGCTGGGCAGCAGCCGAGCTGTTGGCATTCGGAATGCCGGAATAGCTCTTGGCGGATGTTTCGGCTTCCGTCGCCGGTGCCGTATCCGCATCCGCCGTCACATTGTCCTCGGTCCCCTCGGGATCGCCTGCGGCCATATCCGTTACCTCTTCGGCGCCGAGGTCTATCGTCACCGGCTCGGGCTTGGTCTTGGAATGGCGGCTCTGGTCTTCCGGTTCCATACGGGGGCACCTTTCTTTCATTGGCCTAAGTGTCCAGCTCGGAGCTTAACCGCCCACTGCTGCACCGCAAGGCATTTTCTCTTACAGCAGGTCGATCAGCTCGTCCTCGTCGGGATTGTCGCTGACCACCGCGCTGTTCCGCAGCTCTTCGGGCACCGCTTCGGCAATATTGCGGCTGAGGCAGAAAAACAGCGTTTTCCTGATCGCATCGTGGCTGACGTTGAATATCTCCAGCGCGAAGAATGCGTTGGCCGTTTCCCGGGAATAGAAGAAGACGGCATCCGCCATCTTGGCGACGAGCATCGCCTGCTGCTCCTCGATCGTATAGACGATCGGCTCCATCTGGTAGGTCTCGGCAACGAAGCAGGCTATTCCATTGTCGGCAAGAACCCGTTCGAACCGGCCCATCCGTTTCTCGCCGGCGAGATAGAGAACCGGCAGATCCGGGTTGCCATGCGCGTGATAGAAGGCGGCAACGATGTGGCCGAGCTCGTGCCCGCCGCCAGCGCCAGAATCGATATCCGTAAAGCCGGCCTCGCGGGCGGCCCGCGCCGTCGCCCTGCCAACGGCGAAGACCCTGGTGCCGAGATGGGGTGTCAGCAGGTCCCCGAGTTCCATCAGCGAGCGAACCGCCTCGGGCGAGGTGACCGCGATTGCCGAGTGCGGCGTCGCCAGCGCCCGCGAGGCGGCATCGGGATCACGCACCGGCGCAAAAAGCGGGAAACTGACCGGCTCGTGGCCGAGTTCCGTGAGCTTCGCCGCCGTGCCTTCCGCCCGAGATTCGGGCCTTGTGATCAGAACCCGCATCGCCGTTCACCCCCAGTTTTCGAAGAAGGGCGCACCCGCGCGATCGCGGATCGCATGCCCGGCCTTGCGGCCTATCCCGTAGGCATCGCGGACCAATCCATCGCTTGCTATGGAATGTGATGTCTGCCCATCCGGTGTCAGAATCATGCCGGAGAAGCGGATGCGATCGCCCTCGACCAGAGCATAGCCGGCGATCGGCGTGCGGCAGGAGCCGTCGAGCACTTCGAGAAAGGCGCGCTCACAGGTGACAGCCGAATATGTTTCGGCATGATTGACGGGCGCGAGAAGTGCCGCGATCGCAGCATCGCCCTTGCGCGCCTCGACGCAGATCGCGCCCTGTGCCGGGGCGGGTGGAAAGATTTCGGGATCGAGGATTTCGGTGGCGACCTCCGGCTTGCCGAGTCGCTTCAGGCCCGCATAGGCGAGCAGCGTCGCATCGGCATCGCCCTCCGAGAGCTTGCGCAGCCGCGTCTCGACCTGCCCGCGAAAGATCTTCACCTGAAGATCCGGCCGAAGCTTCCTGACCAGCGCCTGCCGGCGGAGCGATGCCGTGCCGACCATCGCACCAATCGGCATTTCGGCCAGTCGCGGCGCGATATGGCTCACGAACGCGTCCCTGATATCCTCGCGTGGCAGATAGGCGGTGATTTCAAGACCTTCAGGCAGAACAGTCGCCATGTCCTTCGACGAGTGGACGGCGAAATCCAGTTCGCCGGATAGAAGCTGCGCCTCGATTTCGGCGGTGAACAGGCCCTTGCCGCCGATCTCCGATAGCGACCGGTCGGTGATGCGGTCACCCTTGGTCGACAGCACCACGATCTCGAAGGCATCCTCCGGCAGGCCATGCGCCAGCATCAGCCGCGCCCGCGTCTCAGCGGCCTGCGCGAGCGCCAGCGGACTGCCGCGCGTGCCGATCCGGTAAGCTTTTGTTTGCATCCAAAGGGCTCTCTCGTGTAATCGGCTCTCAACTAATCATTCCTAGCGATATCCGCAATCGGACAAAAGGTTCAAGTTGGCACTCACGCGTATCCTCGGCATCGAAACCAGCTGTGACGAGACTGCCGCTGCTGTCGTCGAACGGCTGGACGACGGCACCGGCCGTATTCTCGCCGACGTCGTGCTTTCCCAGCTTGAGGAGCACTCGGCCTATGGCGGCGTGGTGCCCGAGATCGCCGCCCGCGCTCATGCCGAGGCGCTGGATGCGCTGATTTCGGAAGCGCTGGTTCGCTCGAACACGAAACTCAGTGAAATTGATGCCATCGCCGCCACCTCCGGCCCGGGCCTGATCGGCGGGCTGATCGTCGGCTTGCTCACCGGCAAGGCGATCGCCATGGCATCCGGCAAGCCACTTTATGCCGTCAATCACCTCGAAGGGCACGCGCTGACGGCGCGGCTGACCGATGGGTTGACCTTTCCGTACCTGCTGCTGCTCGTCTCGGGCGGCCATACCCAGCTGATCCTGGTCAAGGGCGTCGGCGATTACGAGCGCTGGGGCACGACGATCGACGATGCGCTGGGCGAGGCCTTCGACAAGACCGCGAAGCTGCTCGGCCTGCCCTATCCCGGCGGACCGGCCGTCGAGCGCGCGGCGAAGACGGGCAATCCGAATCGCTTCGCCTTCCCGCGCCCGCTGGTCGGCGAGGCAAGGCTCGACTTTTCCTTTTCTGGCCTCAAGACCGCTGTCCGGCAAGCGTCGGAATCGATCGCGCCGGTCAGCGACCAGGACATCGCCGATATCTGCGCCTCGTTCCAGCACGCGGTGTCACGGACGCTGAAGGACCGGATTGGGCGCGGCCTGGTGCGCTTCCGCGAGCGCTTCGGCAACACGGTTGCCAATCCCGCGCTCGTCGTCGCCGGCGGCGTGGCGGCAAACGAAGAGGTCCGCACGACGCTGCAAACCATCTCCGACGCCAACGGCTTCCGCTTCGTGGCGCCGCCAATGAACCTCTGCACCGACAATGCGGTGATGATCGCCTGGGCCGGATTGGAACGCATGGCCGAGGGGTTCGCGCCGGATGACCTCACCGTCGCACCACGCTCACGCTGGCCGCTCGATGCCGACGCTGCCGCGATTATCGGCAGCGGCAAGCGGGGCGCCAAGGCATGAGTGGCGCTGAAAAGATCGTCGTCGTCGGTTCGGGCGCCTTCGGCACCGCGCTCGCAGCTGTCGCGGCGCTGGCCGGAAAGGCCGATGTGACGTTGCTCTGCCGCCGCGAGGACCAGCGCGCCGAGCTCGAAGCCACGCGGATCAACAGCCGCAACCTGCCCGGCATCACGCTGCCGCCCGATCTCCACTACGCCACCGACAACGCCCTGCTCGAACAGGCATCGATCGTGCTGTTCGCCATGCCGAGCCAGGCGCAGGCCGAAGCGGCGCAGGAGCTCAAGTCGCATCTCCGCCAGCATCAATCGATCGTCACCTGCGCCAAGGGCATCGACAAGGCAACCTCGCGGCTGTTGACCGACGTGCTCGAAGAGGAACTGCCGGATCACTCGATATCCGTTCTTTCCGGTCCCGGCTTCGCCGCCGATATCGCCAAGGGCCTGCCGACCGCGATGGCGGTGGCCTCGCCTGATATGGCGGAGGCCGAGCGCATCGCCCAGGCGATTTCAGGTCCGACCTTCCGGCTCTATCCCTCGACCGACCGCATCGGCGTCCAGCTCGGTGGGGCGCTGAAGAACGTGCTGGCCATCGCCTGCGGAATCGTCGAAGGCGCGGGTCTGGGAGACTCCGCCCGTGCCGCGCTGATCGCGCGTGGTCTCGCCGAGATGTCGCGGCTGATCGAGGCCTATGGCGGCGACCCGGACACTGTGCGCGGCCTGTCCGGCCTCGGCGATCTCGTGCTCACCGCCACCAGCCACCAGTCACGCAACCTGCGCTTCGGCATCGAGACCGGCCGCACCGGCCGCGCGGCTCTCCCCTCCGGCGAACTGGTCGAGGGCGCCCATGCGGCGGCCATTGCCGCCCGGCTGGCGGCGGAGCATCATGTGGATATGCCGGTGACGCTGGCCGTCGCCTCTATCATCGACGGCGCGATCGATGTCAAAACAGCGATCAACGGCCTGATGACCCGGCCGATCACGACCGAATGAACCCGAAAGGAACGACCATGCTTTTCGCCTTCCTCTGCCAGGACAAGCCGGGCGCCCTGCAAGTGCGTCTGGATACGCGCCCTGCCCATATCGAATTCCTCGACGGGCTGAACAGCGCGGGTACGCTCGCCTTCGCCGGTCCGTTCCTCGATGCCGACGGCAAGCCGAACGGCAGCCTGGTCGTGGTCAAGGCCGAGACGATCGAGGAGGCCAAGGCGCTCTCCGCCGCCGATCCCTATGCCAAGGCCGGCCTGTTCGCCTCGGTCGATATCCGGCCGTGGAACTGGACCTATAACAAGCCGGAGGCGTGAGATGGCCTACTGGCTCTTCAAGTCCGAACCCGACGCCTTCTCCTGGGAGAAGCTGAAATCCAAGGGCAAGGATGGTCAGGAATGGGACGGCGTGCGCAACTATGCCGCCCGCAACAACATGCGGCTGATGAAGATCGGCGACAAGGGCTTCTTCTACCATTCCAACGAGGGCAAGGAGGTCGTCGGCATCGCCGAGGTCTGTGCGCTCGCCCACCCGGATTCGACCGCCGACAACCCGACCTGGGAATGCGTCGATATCCGCGCCGTGGTCGATATCCCCAAGCCGATGAACCTCGACGACATCAAGGCCGATCCCAAGCTTGCCGAGATGATCCTGGTCAAGAATTCGCGTCTCTCGGTGCAGCCGGTGACGGACGAGGAATATTTCTACATCTGCAAGAAGTGTGGACTGGACAATCCTCCCAAATCGCCGTGAAGACCGACCCGGAAACCTTCATCCTCGAAAACACGTCGGTGATGAGCCCGCCGCATGTGCCGGAGATTCGACTGCATCTCGCCGACGAGGCGCATGACCTGTGGCTGAAGACCGAGGACGAACTAGAGGAAATCGGCCTGCCGCCACCCTTCTGGGCCTTCGCCTGGGCCGGCGGGCAGGGGCTGGCGCGGTATGTGCTCGACCATCCGGAGACGGTGGCGGGCAAGCACGTGGTGGATTTGGCGTCGGGGTCTGGGCTGGTCGCCATAGCAGCTGTGCAGGCCGGTGCCGCGTCGGTTATTGCGGCGGATATCGATCCGTGGACCGAAGCAGCCGTTAGACTGAATAGCCGGCTAAATAATGTCGAACTTACGTTTACCAACGACAATCTGATCGGCACGACACTGGAAGCGGACGTGCTGCTGGCCGGCGACGTGTTCTACGATGTCGGCTTCGCGAATGCGCTTGTCCCATGGTTCACGATGCTGGCCCAGGCCGGCAAGACCCTCATCGTCGGTGATCCGGGCCGCAGCTACTGCCCAAGGCACCTGATGGAACCACTCACGACCTATGAAGTGCCGGTTACGCGGGCGCTGGAAGACGCCGAGGTGAAGAAGACGACGGTTTGGCGGTTTGTCGGAAAGTCCGCTTGACCTTCGTTTGTTGATCCGCTCAAACGTTGATCAATGTGGCAAGCCACCCCCCTCTGCCCTGCCGGGCATCTCCCCCTCAAGGGGGGAGATCCGATGGAGCGCGCTCTCGACCCAAAGGGACCTCAAGTGCTGAGCAACGGAGTGTCAATTTGAGGCAGGGAGAGCACCACATCCAATCTCCCCCCTTGAGGGGGAGATGCCCGGCAGGGCAGAGGGGGTGCACACCAAAACGGAGAGCCGCCTATGGATTTCACGACCGTCAACCTTCTCGGCGTCATGATCGCCGCCATCGCGGCTTTCATCGTCGGTTCCGTCTATTATCCGCTGATGAGCAAGCCGTGGCTCAAGGCGACCCGGCGCGATCCGACAACTATCAAGATGAGCTACTCGCCTTTTGTGATCTCCTTCATCGGAGAACTCGTCATGGCCTTGGCCCTTGCCCTCGTCCTGGGCGCTATCACTTTGGGCAATCCGGACGACTATTCCATCACAATGGGTCTGATGTGGGGTTTCGTACTCTGGCTCGGCTTTGCCGCCATGACGATGACAATCAATCATCGCTATGGAGGCTACGGCTGGGATCTAACCCTTATCGACGGATTTCACTGGCTGCTGGTGATTCTCGCCATGGGGGCAGTGCTCGGCTGGTTCGGACCACCGGAAGTCACGCTGACTTAACCATTTCGGCGCATTCTCTCGCCATGAACGAAATCCTCATCATGGCCGACGAGACGCTGCTGGCCGAGCGCAGGACCTGGCTCGATTCGCTCGCCGAGGAGCGGCGGCTTTCCGCGCTGACGGTCGATGCCTATGAGCGCGACACGCGCCAGTTCCTGATGTTCCTGACCAGCCATGCCGGCGGCCCGGCGCGGATGTCCGATCTCAAGGCGCTCAGGCCGGCCGATCTCCGCGCCTTCCTTGCCAATCGCCGTCGGGATGGTGCCGGTGCCCGAACGCTCGGGCGCGGCCTCGCCGGACTTCGCTCCTTCCTCCGGCATCTCGAGAAGAAGGGCATGGTCAATGCGGCCGGTTCGCGCGCCGTGCGCTCGCCGAAGCAGCCGAAAAGCCTGCCCAAACCGCTGAGTGCATCGCAGGCCATCCGCGTGACCACCGACGAGGGCCAGCTTGCCGAAGAGCCGTGGATCGCCGCGCGCAACGCGGCACTGCTGAGCCTGCTCTATGGCTCGGGCTTGCGCATTTCCGAAGCACTCTCGCTGACCAGGCTCGATTTCCCCGCCGACGCCAAAATGCTGCGCGTCACCGGCAAGGGCGGCAAGACGCGCATCGTGCCGCTGATCGGCGCGACGGCAGATGCGGTCGCGGCCTATATCAAACTCTGCCCCTTCGTCATCGGTCCGGAACAACCGGTCTTCCTCGGCGCCCGTGGTGGGCCGCTGCAGCCGGCGATCATCCAGCGCGAGATGCAGAAGATGCGTTCGGCGCTCGGCCTGCCGGAAACCGCCACGCCGCATGCGTTGCGTCATTCTTTTGCCACGCATCTGTTGTCAGCAGGCGGTGATCTCAGGGCGATCCAGGAATTGTTGGGCCATGCCAGCCTGTCGACGACGCAGATCTATACCGGTGTCGATTCGGCACGGCTGCTCGACATCTACGAGAAGGCCCATCCACGTGCCGGTTAACCATATCGGTTAAGGGAATGTGAGGCCGCAGGCTCTAACCTGCCGCAAACCGAAAATCTGGAAGTGACCATGTCTACAGCCGTGCCCGAAATCAGGAACCGATCCGGCCGCATCCTCGACCTCGCGGCCGATAGTGTCTTGTCGTTGATAGTCGCGGTCCATATTTTTGCGGCCCTGCTGCTTGCCGTGACCCTGCTGTTCGCCACGCCTGCGGGCGCCGCCGAGGATGCAGCGTGCGGAGCGCGAAATCTTGTTGCCGAGCTCGAGACGAAAAATCCGGCGGAATATGCCAAGCTCAAGGCGGAAGGCGACAAGGTCAAGAATGCCGGCGCCCGCTTCTGGAAGCTGGAAATGACCGGCCACAAGCCCAACTGGCTGCTCGGCACGATCCACCTCTCGGACCCGCGCGTCACGGACCTGCCACATGAATCGAAATCCGCCTATGACGGCGCGGCCACCGTCGTGCTCGAATCCGACGAAGTGCTGGACCAACAGAAAGCCGCTGCCTCGCTGATGGCAAAGCCGGACCTGATGTATTTCTCGGGCACGGATACGCTCGACAACTATCTCAAGCCGGACCAGAAGGCGGTTCTGGAAGCCAATCTCATCAAGCGCGGCATTCCATTCCTGTCGATCGTCAAGATGAAGCCCTATCTGGTCACATCGATGGTTTCGCTGTCCACCTGCGAACTGTCACGCAAGGCGAACGGCGCGCCGTTCCTCGACATGAAACTTGCCAAGGACGGCGCTGCCGCCGGCAAGAAGATCAAGGGCGTGGAGACCATGCAGGAGCAGATCGAGGCGATGGCCAGCCTGCCGCTCGATTTCCATGTGAGGTCTCTCGTCTCCAGTCTCAAATATCCCGAATACACCGCCGACATGATGGAGACCACGGTACAGCTTTATCTGAGCGACCGGATCGGCATGGTCTTCCCGGCTGGCGCCTATTTCGCGCCGGAGACGAATGTCAGTGATTTCCAGGACATGGCGAAGTTCGAGGACGTGCTGATCACCAGGCGCAACCACAACATGGCCGACCGCGCCATGCCGATCCTCGCCGAGGGCAATGTCTTCATGGCGGTCGGCGCCCTGCACCTGATCGGTGACGAAGGCCTGGTCGAACTGTTCCGCCAGAAGGGCTATACCGTCACGGCCGTGAGGTGAGGCGCTGCCGTGTAGGACTTGTTCCATAGTGTATCCCTCCAAGTCGGGGAAAATATGCACCATGGCCTCCTGGGGCTTCGCGCGCCATGCTTGCCTCGGCGGATCTTCTCTATCTCCTCATGCACGAATTCGCCGGCCTGGGTGCTCCGGATGCGTCAGCCCAACTTTCTCCTGATCCAGTCTGTACAACGCTGATCGCCAGCACGTTGCATACTGACAGTGTCGCGCATAAAAAAATGCAACGTTGATGTCGGATCATCACTCCGCGATACGTCGTGACAATGCTCTCTTGTCCATTCGAGCACCGTCCTGTCCGCATCCATCCAAGGCATCCCAATGACTCACGATATTCAAGCTATTTCCGATGTTGAAGTTATCTCCGGCACGGAAGACCAGAGCGCGCGCAACAAGCTCGTCATCGGTCTTCTGCTGGTTTCGGCCTTTGTCGTCATTCTCAATGAAACCATCATGGGCGTCGCACTGCCGCATCTCATGGCCGACCTCAGGATCTCCGCAAGCATGGCGCAATGGCTCACGACGGCGTTCATGCTGACGATGGCGGTCGTCATCCCCGTGACAGGCTATCTGCTGCAGCGGCTCGATACGCGGCCCGTCTTTATCCTGGCGATGACGCTCTTCAGTGCCGGCACGCTGATTTCCGCGCTGTCGCCGGGCTTCGCCATGCTGGTGGTCGGACGCATCGTGCAGGCGTCCGGCACGGCGATCATGATGCCCCTGCTGATGACCACGATCATGCATCTGGTGCCGCCGCAGTCGCGCGGCAAGACGATGGGCAATATCTCGATCGTCATCTCCGTGGCGCCTGCCATCGGTCCGACGATTTCGGGCCTCATTCTCAGCGCGCTCGATTGGCGCTGGCTGTTCCTGCTTGTCCTGCCGATCGCTCTTGCAGCGCTTGCGCTCGGCGCCTGGAAAATCAAGAACGTCACCGAGCCTACGAAGGCACCGATCGATCTTTTGTCGATCCCGCTGTCCGCCATCGGCTTCGGCAGCTTCGTCTATGGCCTGAGCGGCCTGGGAGAGGCAGCGCTTCACCCGCCGGTCGTTTCGCCCTGGCTTCCGCTGGGATTGGGCGGGGCGGTCATCGCGGTCTTCATTCTGCGACAACTGCATCTTCAGAAGCATGACCGGGCTTTGCTGGATATGCGCACCCTGACAATCCCGGCCTTCACCATCCCGGCGCTGATGATGGCGATCCTGATGATGTCGATGTTCGGTGTCTTCATCCTGCTGCCGATCTACCTGCAGAACGTACTGGGACTGACAACGCTTCAGACCGGGTTGCTGCTCCTACCAGGCGGTCTGATCATGGGCCTCTGCGCCCCGAGCGTCGGCAGCCTGTTCGACCGGTATGGCCCGATGCCGCTTGTCGTTCCAGGCGCCATCCTGTTCAGCGCGCTGATGTGGGGCTTGACCTTCATTCAGCAGGACACCTCGTTCTGGCTGCTGCTGGTCGCTCATATCATCCTCAGCATCGGTCTTGCGCTGATGTTCACACCGCTGTTCACCGCCAGCCTCGGAGCCCTGCCGCCCCATCTCTATTCGCATGGCAGCGCCATGATCGGCACCACGCAACAGGTCGCGGGTGCGGCTGGTACCGCACTCTTCGTCGCGATCATGACGATGTCGGGCTCGAGCGCCGAACTGGCCGGCAGCGGTGCCCTTGCAGCGACAACGGTCGGGATTCGGGCGGCGTTCCTCTGCGGAGCGATCATCTCCATTGCGGCAGTCGCTACGGCCTTCTTCATCAAGAAGCCAGCCGGCGGCCACGGCATGCCGCATTGAGATGAAGCAGCCGGCTATTGGCGCAAGGACTGCCCGGCGTTGGCGGCAGCGCTTTCGCTATCCGGCGCCGCCGGCCGCAACCGCGACCCGAACTGGTCGCCATCCAGCGCCGCGAATTTCAGCCCTCTAGCTCCAACCGCACTGGTGGCAAAGCCTTGCGTGCCGGCCCGTGAATGACCGAACCGTCCGCAGCAAAGACCGAGCCGTGGCAGGGACAGTCCCAGGTCCTGTCGGCATTGTTCCAGGTGACGGTGCAGCCCTTGTGGGTACAGCTTGCGGATACGGTGTGAAGCCGGCCAGCCTCGCTTCTCCAGGCCGCGATTTTCTCTTCGCCCCTTATGATCACACCTCCGCCACCAGGCGGAATCTTCTCGACGCTCTCGACCACGGATTGGCTGTCGCCGTCCATATGGAAGTCCTCGGGATACGGCCGCGCCGGATCGTAGAGATCCGTCCAATGGCTCGGCCGGTCCGCGATCCGGTCGGCGATCATCATGCCAACGGCGGTACCGTTGCTGATACCCCAGCCGTTGAAACCCGTGGCGATGTAGAAGCCGGGCGCTTTTTCGGGATCGGCGGCGCCGGCATAGGGCACTTTATCGGGCGTGTCGTAGTCTTCGTTGCACCAGTGCCAGGCTGCCTCGCCTACGGGAAATCGCGCTTTCGTCCAGCGCTCCAGATCAACGAAACGGCGCGCCACATCGCCATCCTGACCCGTGTTGAACTTCGGCCCCAGCACGATCAGCAGCGGCCCATCACGGTCGCGTCCGAGCCTGAGGGAATGCGTCGGGTCGTCGATGCCGATGAACATGCCGTCAATCAAGGCCGGGTCATTGATACGGAAAGCCATCACGGTGTGACACCGGGGCTGGGTGCGCCTGGCCATCCCCACAGGCGATTTCACGGTCATGTTGGTTGCAACGACGACATTTTCGGCATCGACGCTGCCGCCGTCCGTGAGCACACGCCATCGTTCCGCTTCCTCGAATTCTCCCGCCCGGCTTGCCTCGAAGATTCGACCACCGCAAACGGTCACAGCCGCCGCCAACCCGACCAGATAGCGTGCGGGATTAAATTGAGCCTGCGCCCTGAAGCGAAGCGTCGGACCGGTGTGGAATGGCAGCGGTGCGTGGTTCAATACCTCGGCATCCAGCCCGACCATGCGAGCCGCTTGCGCCTCGGCTTCCACGTCATGGCGCCGCTCCGCCCGGTCGGCATATGCATAGGCATCCTTGGATTCGAGGTCGCATGCGATCCCGTAATGAGAAGCCCACGTTCCGATCAACCAGGCGCCGGCGCGGTTGGCGTCGGCATAATCCTGCGCGGCCCTCAATCCCCTCTTCTCGATCAGATGCCGATAGATCAGCGCATGCTGGGTGGTAATCTTGGCGGTGGAGCGCCCGGTTACCTGCCCGCCGACGCGAAGCCCCTCGAGCACGACAACCGGGCGCCCCAGTTCGCACAGTTTGAGCGCGGCGGTCAGTCCGACGATGCCCGCGCCAACGATCACGGTATCGGTCTTTTGACGGCCGTCCAGCGCTGGATAATGCGTGGCGGGCGCGTTCGCGACCCAACAGCTTTCGGCTCTACCCGGCAGATTTGCCAACTTGACACTCCTCGCGAGACGACGCTGCCGCCATCGACGATGGCGCCAGCATTCAGAGCGATGCTCGGTTCCTGGTTCGTCTCAACTGCCGGATTCGAATGCGGTTCCATAAAGATCATTGGTCGGCGCTGAATGGGGAGCAGGGACTGCCGAATGGAAGGGCGCGGTCGGGAAAAGGCGGGACGCAGTTCATGCGCTCGGGGTTGCGCAACGAAAAAGCCAGCTGGGATTGTCCCAGCTGACTCTGGATTGCCGCTACGTCGGATCAATCGATGTTGACGCGGCCCTTGATCACCAGATCCGGATCGTCACGTTCCCTGACGATGACCTTGTTACGCTTCTTCTTGATGATGATATCGGGATCATGGCGCTCCTTGACGACAATGCTGCCGGTCGGCTCGTTGTCGGTGCGGATCGTGACGCTGTCGGCAAGGGCGAACGTCGCCGTACCGAAGGTGGCTGCGCAAGCCAGTGCAATTACTTTCCTCATCGTAAATTCCTCTCGTTTATGCCTACGATGAAGGTCAAACGCGACGAATTGCACATGGTTCCTGCTTTTTTACATGGATTGGACGGCACGACGGACCGGCCGCACCGCGCATTCGCGATTCTTGCCGGGCGGTTCCGGTTCGGATAGCGCCTGAGTTATAAATAGGCACCGGACCACAGCAATGCGGCCGGCGTTGCACGATCAGCCGGCAAGGACCGTGGAGCGCTCATAAAGAACGTCGCCCGATGCTTCGACGCCGGTCAGGCTGACATCGTATCCCCAAAGCCGGCGAACATGCGCCAGGGTGGCGTCTCGGGTCTTGTCCTCAAGCAACATGCCGTCCTTCACCGTATGCCGCAATCGGAGCTGGCGATCCCCCAAGAGATCGACGTCAACCACCTGTATGTCGGGCTTGTTCGTTGCCAGGTCGTAGTTCATGGCAAGCGCCGAGCGCACGGCGGAATAGCCACGCTCGTTGTGAATGGACCTGATCTCACAGAACCTGTCATTGGCGCGGTCGGAAAGCTGGAACATGCGGAATTTGCGCATCACGGCGGGGCTGAGATATTGCAGGATGAAGGATTCATCGCGATGATTGGTCCAGGCGTCGATCAGCGTGCCGCGCCAATCGCCGTTGCCCGCTATGTCGGGGAACCAATCGCGGTCCTCCGCCGTCGGCGTCGTGCAGATGCGTTCGATGTCCTGCATCATCGCGAAACCCAGCGCGTAGGGGTTGATCCCCGAATAGCGCGGGTCGTCGAAACCCGGTTGGAAGACCACATTGGCGTGGCTCGCCAGAAGCTCCAGCACCGCACCCTCGCTGATCTTACCCTGGTCGAATAACCTGTTGATGATCGTGTAATGGACGAAAGTCGCGCAGCCCTCGTTCATCACCTTGGTCTGGGCCTGCGGATAGAAATATTGCGCGATGACCCGCACGATCCTGAGTATTTCCCGCTGCCAGGGCTCGAGGATAAGGCTGTTCTTTTCGAGGAAGTAGAGCAGGTTTTCCTCGGGGAGATTGAGCTTGCCCTTTCGCTCCGAGGCTTCGCGCTCCGCCTCCTCGATGTCGGCGGATCCGGCTCCCGAGGGCAGCGTTCGCCACAAATCGCTGTAATTCTGTTCCTCGTATTCCAGACGTTCCCGCGTCCGCTCCCGCACCTTTTCCGAGGAGAGACGGGGCGGACGGCGGTAGTGGAAGACACCATGGTCCATCAACGCATGGGCCGAATCAAGGATTTCTTCCACCGCATTGACGCCATGACGCTCCTCGCATTTGGCGATATATTTCTTGGCGAAGTCCATGTAGCCGAGGATCGCGCCTGCATCCGTCCATTGACGGAACAAATAGTTGTTCTTGAAGAAATGGTTATGGCCGAAGGCGGCATGCGCGATGACCAATGTCTGCATCGGCATGGTGTTTTCTTCCATCAAATAGGTGATGCAGGGGCTGGAATTGATCACGAGTTCATAGGCGAGGCCCCGGCGGCCCTTGCGATAGAGCTGGCTCTCGAACACGAAGCGCTTGCCGAACGACCAGTGCTGGTACATGAGCGGCATGCCGACGGAGGAATAGGCATCCAGCATCTGCTCGGAGGAAATGATCTCGATCTGGTTGGGATAGACATCGAGCCCTATCTCATCGATCGCGATCGTCTCGATGGCGTCATAGGCGCGCGAAAGCGTTTCGAAATTCCACTCGGAACCGTCAAACAGCAGGCTCGATGCCGCATGTATCGCCATTCGCTTTCCCCCTCACTTGCGCATTTCAACGGGTTGATGCCGGGCAAAGAGTTTCCGGAACACGGGATAGATGTCGGCAGGCTTGGATATCCGCGTCATCTGGAAATTCGGCATCTTACCATGAACCGTCCGGTACGCACGCCACAGCGACGTTCCGTTGTCGGTCGCCCCGAATATATCGCTTTCACGCTCGTCGATGATCTCGACATAGGCATAATACTGGCAGAGGCGCATGAGATGTTCGCGAAGCAGATAGGCGCAGAGCTCCGAGTCGCCGTTGGCATTGTCGCCATCCGAGGCTTGCGCCGCGTAGATGTTCCAGACATTCGAGGGGTAGCGGTCCGCGATAATGCGTTGCATCTCCTCGAGCGCCGAAGAGACGACCGTGCCGCCGCTTTGCCTGTCATAGAAGAAGGTCTGCTCGTCCACTTCCCGCGCCTCGTCGGTGTGGCGGATGAAGACGATGTCGATCCGCTCGTATCGGCGCTTGAGGAAAAGGTGCAGCAGGACGAAGAACCGCTTGGCCAAATCCTTCTCGCGCTCGCCCATCGAGGCCGACACATCCATCAGGCAGAACATCACGGCGTTCGCATTCGGTAGAGGCTGCTTTTCGAAGCGATTGAACCGGACGTCGACGGGATCGACATAGGCGATCCGCCGGCGGCGTCGTTCCAGCATCTCCAGTTCCTCGCGCAGGCTCTGCAACCTGCGGCGTTGGGACTCGGAAGGCTTCTCTTCCTTCTCCAGTTCGGCGATCTGCTCGGCGATCGCCTGGAATTCCTTGTCGTTTGGACGGCGCAACGCAACGCGCCGGCCGAAGCTGTTGCGCATCGTTCGCCCGACATTGATGTTGGTCGGCGTGCCCGCTGTCGTGAAGCCGACGCGGCGCGGCTTGAACGTCACGGTCTCCTTCAGGTTCAGCTTGACCATATCGGGGAGTTCAAGATCCTCGAAGAAAAGATCGAGCACCTCATCGCGCGACAGGATGAAGATGAAGTCGTCATCGCTGCCATCTCCCATGCCGGGCCTGCCGTGGCCGCTTCCACCGGCGCCGCCCTCGGGTTTGGGGATTCTATCGCCCGGCGAGTAGTCCTGATTGCCGGGTAACACATATTGCCGGTCGCCGGCGTTCGCGGACGGCCGGAAGCTCGGCTCGTCGGCACCCCGTTTCGGCATCGGTACGCCGTGGGCGGCGTCCACGTCGGCAATGTTGTCCGACTTTACCTGGTCGCGGATCGCGCGCTTGATCTCGTCGTGGACACGCTTGAGGAACCGCTGCCTGTTGTTGAGACTCTTGTCCTTCGGGTTGAGCCGACGGTCGATGAAATTCGGCATCTGCCTGCCTCCGCTTGGACAGCGTTAGCCGGCCTTGTTGACGCGCATGTACCAATCCACGAGCCGCCGGACCTGTCGCACCGTATATCCACGCTCCGTCATGCGCTGGACGAACTGGGCGTGCTGCTTCTCGGTGGCACTGTCCTTCTTGGAGCCGAAGCTGATGACCGGCAGAAGGTCCTCAACCTGGCCGAACATGCGTTTTTCGATCACTTCCCTGAGTTTTTCGTAGCTGGTCCAGCTCGGGTTCCGTCCACTGTTCTTGGCGCGGGCGCGCAAGGTGAACTTCACCACCTCGTTGCGGAAATCCTTCGGGTTGGCGATGCCGGCGGGTTTCTCGATCTGCGAGAGTTCGCTGTCGAGTATCTCGCGATTGAGAATCTGGCCGGTGTCGGGATCCTTGAAGTCCTGGTCTTCGAGCCAGGCATCCGCATAGGAAATGTAGCGATCGAAGAGGTTCTGGCCGTACTCGCTATAGGATTCGAGATAGGCCTTCTGGATCTCATGGCCGATGAACTCGGCATAGCGGGCCGCGAGCTCGGACTTGATGAAGTCGAGATAGGCAGCCTCGATCTCCTTGGGAAACTGCTCACGCCGGATCGCCTGCTCGAGAATGTACATGAGATGCACCGAATCGGCGGCGACTTCCTTGGTGTCGTAGTTGAAGGTTTCCGACAGGACTTTGAAGGCAAACCGCGTGCTGACGCCTGTCATGCCCTCATCGACGCCAGCGGCATCACGGTATTCCTGCAGCGATTTCGCCTTCGGGTCGGTGTCCTTGAGGTTTTCGCCGTCGTAGACCCGCATCTTGGTGTAGGTCGGCGAATTCTCATGTGGCGCAAGCCGCGTCGCGACAGTGAACCGACTGAGATTTTCCAGCACTTCCGGCGCGCAGGGGCTCCTGGACAACTCGCTCTCGCGAAGCAGCTTCTCATAGATGAGCCGCTCCTCCGTCACACGCAGGCAATAGGGAACCTTGACCACCAGGATACGGTCGAGGAAGGCCTCGTTGTTCTTATTGTGCTTGAACTGCAGCCATTCCGACTCGTTGGAATGGGCCAGCACGATGCCCTGGTATGGGAACCCACCGAAGTTTTCCGTGCCGTTATAGCTGCCCTCCTGGGTCGCGGTCAGCAGCGGATGCAGGACCTTGATCGGGGCCTTGAACATTTCCACGAATTCGAGAAGTCCCTGCGTGGTCCGGTTGAGACCGCCGCTATAGGAATAGGCATCGGGATCGGCCTGGCTGAAGTTTTCGAGCTGCCTTATGTCGACCTTGCCGACCAGCGCCGAGACGTCCTGGTTGTTCTCGTCGCCTGGCTCGGTCTTGGCGATGGCGATCTGGCGGAGCCGCGAGGGCATGAGCTTCACAACGCTGAATTTCGAAATGTCGCCGCCGATCTCGTCGAGCCGCTTCGCAGCCCAGGGCGAGATCAATCCGGTGAGCCTTCGCCGTGCAATGCCGTATTTGTCTTCGAGCAGGTCGGCCATCCGGTCGGGATGGAAAAGGCCCAGCGGCGATTCAAACACGGGACTCACGTGATCGTCGATGGCCAGCGTGTAGATCGGCAGCTGCTCCATCAACTTCTTGAGTCGTTCGGCGAGCGACGACTTGCCGCCGCCGACGGGCCCGAGCAGGTAGAGGATCTGCTTGCGTTCCTCGAGCCCCTGTGCGGCATATCTGAAATAGCCGACAACCCGCTCGATCGTGTCTTCCATTCCGAAGAAATCGGCGAAGGTGGGGTAGACCTTGATGGTACGGTTGGAGAAAATCCGCCCAAGACGTTCATCGGCACTGGTATCGATCAGTTCAGGGTCGCCGATGGCTTCGACCATCCGCTCCTGCGCCGTCGCATACATGCTTTTGTCATCTCGGCACGCGAGGAGGTATTCCTGTAAACTCAGCTTTTCCTGTGCACCACTGGTATAAGTTTTTGAAAAGAGGTCAAAAACGTCGTTTTCATTCGCCCGCATGGTACTCTCCCGCGGCCGCTTGCTGGGAGACGCGATCGTCATGACGGCCGCTTTTCACTGAACGAAGTTGAACACGATTCGTTCCCTTGGCCCAGATCAATTCGCAGATTTTTTCAATTGCGCGCACAGAGCCACGAGACGTCTTCTCCCCAAGGGAGAAGTATTAGCCGGCTGGCGCCGGCCCTTCTATCAATTGCTACAAATGGATCGGCTTGAAGAACGTCGCCAAGGCGGCTTCCTTCACGGCTTCCGACATCGTCGGATGCGCATGCGTGGTGCGGCCGAGATCCTCCGACGAGCCGCCGAATTCCATCAGCACGGTTGCCTCGTGGATCATCTCGCCGGCGCCGAAGCCGACGATATGGGCGCCGAGCATCCGGTCGGTCTTGGCGTCGGCCAGGATCTTCACGAAGCCCTCGGTCGCCTCCATGGCGCGCGCGCGGCCATTGGCGGTGAAGGGGAATTTTCCCACTTTGTAGGCGATACCGGCCTTCTTCAATTCTTCCTCGGTCTTGCCGACACTCGCCACTTCGGGCTGGGTATAGACGACGCTGGGGATGGCATCGTAATTCACGTGCCCGTGCTGGCCGGCGATGATTTCGGCCACGGCAACGCCCTCGTCCTCGGCCTTGTGGGCCAGCATCGGCCCCTTGACCACATCGCCGATCGCATAGATGCCGGCGACATTGGTACGGTAGCTGCCGTCGATCTCGACGCGGCCGCGATTGTCGAGCGCCACGCCCACGGCATCGAGGCCGAGGCCATCGGTGTAGGGCTTGCGGCCGGTGGCGATCAGCACGACATCGGCCTCGATCGATTGCGCCTCGCCGCCCTTGACCGGCTCGAATGTCACCTTGGCGCCCTTGCCGGTCTTTTCGACATTGGTCACCTTGGCGCCGAGCTTGAGCTCGATGCCCTGCTTGGTCAGCATGCGGGCGAACTGCTTGGAGACCTCGCCATCCATGCCGCCGAGGATCTGGTCGAGATATTCGACGACCGTGACCTTGGCGCCGAGCCGCTTCCAGACCGAGCCCAATTCCAACCCGATGACACCGCCGCCGACCACGACCATGGTTTCCGGCACCTTTTCCAGCGCCAGCGCGCCGGTGGACGAGATGATGACCTTCTCGTCGATCTCGACCGGGACCCCTGGAATGCCCGCGACATCCGAGCCGGTGGCGATGACGATATTCTTGGTCTCGAGTTCCTTGGCCTCGCCGTTCTCCGAGGTGACCGACACCTTGCCCGCCGAGACGATCTTGCCGGTGCCGTGGAACCAGTCGATCTTGTTCTTCTTGAACAGGAAGGCGACGCCCTCGACATTGGATTTCACTGTCGCATCCTTGTGCGCCAGCATTTTTTCAAGGTTGAGCTTCACGCCGGAAAGCTCAACGCCGAGGCTCTCCATGCCATGGCTGGCATGGGCATAGACCTCGGATGCGTGCAGCAGCGCCTTGGAGGGAATGCAGCCGATATTGAGGCATGTGCCGCCCGGCGTCGCCCGCTTGTCGATGACAGCGACCTTCAACCCAAGCTGTGCCGCCTTGATCGCCGCCACATAGCCACCGGGGCCGGTTCCGATAACAACAACATCGTAAGACATTTTCAGATCCCTCAACTGGCGGTCAGCGGCCGCCGCTCACATTCAAGATGGCCCCGGTAATATAGGTGGCCTGTTCGGAAAGCAGAAACAGCACAGCATCGGCAATCTCATCGGGATGACCGGGGCGCTGGACGGGTATCAGGTGGGCTAGCTGGCTTGCACGATCCGGAATGCCGCCGGAGGCATGGATGTCGGTGTCGATGATGCCGGGCCGGATCCCATTGACGCGGATGCCCTGCATGGCGACTTCCTTCGAAAGCCCGACGGTGAACGCGTCGATCGCGCCTTTGGAGGCGGCATAATCGACATATTGCCCCGGCGAGCCGATGACGGCGGCCATGGACGAGATGTTGATGATGACACCGCCCTGGCCGCCGCGTGCCGTGGACATGCGCTTGACGGCGGCGCCGGCGGCAAAGATCGCGCCGATGCTGTTGATCGCGAACATCCGCTCGAGCCTTGCCCAGGAATAATCCGCGACCTCGGAGTAATGGTCCACGACGCCCGCATTGTTGACGAAACCATCGAGGCGGCCGAATTTCTCATCGACGGCTGAAAAGATCGCGGCGATGCCCTCTTCCGTCCCGGCATCGCCATGGACGATCTCTGCAGCGCCGCCATTCGTGCGGATTTCGTCGGCAAGCGTGCGCGCGGCATTGGCGTTGGTGACGTAGTTGATCATCACCCGCCAGCCGGCGGCGGCGGCCTTCTGGCAGATGCTGGCGCCAATGCCCCGGCTGCCACCGGTGACCAGGAGAACCTTGCCGCTCATGGCTTGCATCCCTTGAAGGTCAATACGTCCCACGGCACCACAGTCGCCATTTTCGTCCCCCAGGCGGTGGAATCGCGGAGCGCCGGCCCGAAGCCCGGCAGCAGGATTTCCGTCGCGGCGACCGAGCCTGTGGGCGGTAAAAGCGCGATCTTGCCCTCGGCGCTGGCATAGATCACACCTTGCCAGACCGTGCATTTGGCGAGATCTTCACCTGTGACATCACCTTCCGGGCAATTGTGGAACAGGATGCCGTTGGGCCGGTCGACGGGCTCCGAGCCCATGACAAAGCCTTCCAGCTTCACGTCTGTGTTCTTCACGGCCATCGAGAAACGATAGGACGACGACGCGGCTTCGGAATCGACGGCTTCGAAACTCAGCTCATAGGCACCGTCGCGATCGGCATAGATGGCGTGTTCCTGCTTGCATTCGACCGCGAAAGCGAACGAGGGGAGCAGTGCCAGAGCCAGCGCTAGTTTGATGTTCGACATCTTGGCTCCGTCAGGTTGAATAGGCCGAATAAAGCACGCCAAAGAGCATCATGGCCAGACCGCTGGCGCCGACCAACCAGACGTACGAACGGATATAGGGCACCCCGCCGAGATAGAGCGGGATATAGACGATCCGCGCGACGAACCACACCAGCGTGCCGGCAAATCCGATGCCGCTGCTGTCTCCACCAACCGCGAGCGCCAGGACCAGAACCACGAAACCCGGATAGGTCTCGCGAAAATTTGCCGAAGCGCGTGCTGCCCGTCCGGCCAGTTCGCCAAGTGGTGCAGGCGTGGCATCCCTCGGACCCGCATTCCACTCGCGCCCAACGTCACGATAGGCGAGACTCGACTGCAAGATGACATGGAACATCAGCAGCACGACGCTGAGTGCGGCAAGCACCGGGAATGTCAGGAAGCCTGCCGCCATCGCATGTCCCTCGATCGGGCCTCAGAGATCCAGAACCAGCCGTTCGGGATCTTCTAGGCTTTCCTTGACGCGGACGAGGAAGGTCACCGCTTCCTTGCCATCGACGATGCGGTGATCGTAGCTGAGCGCCAGATACATCATCGGCCGGATCACGATCTGGCCGGCGACCACGACCGGGCGCTCCTGAATCTTGTGCATGCCGAGAATGCCGGATTGCGGCGCATTGAGGATCGGCGACGACATCAACGAACCGTAGACGCCGCCATTGGAGATGGTGAAGGTGCCGCCCTGCATGTCGGCCATCGACAGCGCGCCATCGCGGGCGAGCTTGCCGAGGCGGCCGATGTCCTTCTCTATTTCGGCAATCGACATATGGTCGGCATCGCGCACGACGGGCACGACGAGGCCCTTGTCGGTGCCGACGGCGACGCCGATATGGGCGTAGTTCTTATAGATAATGTCGGTGCCGTCAATTTCCGCATTGACGTTCGGAATTTCCTTCAGCGCGTGCGTCACGGCCTTGGTGAAGAAGCCCATGAAGCCGAGCTTGACGCCGTGCTTCTTCTCGAACAGCTCCTTGTACTTGTTGCGCATCTCCATCACGGCGGACATGTCGACCTCGTTATAGGTCGTCAGCATGGCGGCCGAGTTCTGCGCGTCCTTGAGGCGCCGCGCGATGGTCTGGCGCAAGCGCGTCATCTTCACGCGCTCTTCGCGGGCCTGATCGTTAGCCGGCGAAGCAGCGCGAGCGGCGGCTGGAGCTGCAACAACGGCGGCAGGTGCGGTCGGACCTTTTGCGATCGCTGCAAGCACATCTTCCTTGAGGATCTGGCCACGCTTGCCGGAGCCTTCGACGTCGGATTGCGCCACGCCGCTATCAGCCATCATCTTGGCTGCGGATGGCGCAGGTGGCATCGAGCTCTGGGCGACTGGCGCGGCAGCCGGGGCGGGCGTTGCGGCCGGTGCCGGCTCGGCCTTCGCCGGCGCCTGGGCTGGGGCAGCTTCTGCTGGCTTGGCGGCGGGCGCCGCATCGGCAACCGCGCCTTCGGCGATCTGGCCGAGCAGGCCGCCCGGAGCGACAGTATCGCCGGCATTGGCGACGATCTCACTGAGCGTGCCGCCGGCTGGTGCCGGCACCTCCACCGTCACCTTGTCGGTTTCGAGCTCACAGAGGATTTCATCGACCTTGACGGCATCCCCCACCTTCTTGAACCAGGTGCCAACCGTGGCTTCGCTGACGGATTCGCCGAGTGTCGGGACGCGGATTTCGGTAGCCATTGTCTGAAGTCCTGAATTTGAATTGCGTTTGGTCGTTCGGTTGGTCTCAAGTTTCAGTCGGTTGGTTCGCGTAGTATCAGCGAGGGCATGGGCATCACTTCATACTGGAAGCCGAGCGACGCCCTGATCACCGGATCGGCGGCACCGAGCGCTTCAGCCTCTGTTTCGTTCTCGGTCTCGACGATCGCCATGCCCCAGGGGCCCTTGGGATCGAAGACCGGTCCGACGGCGACCCCCAGCTTTTCAGCCGCCCGTCGCTGCCAGTATTCCGCATGCGCCGTCATCGCCACCCCTTCCGCCTCGGTGATGTCGAAGGGGAAGGTCGGCCTCGGGCTCACCAGTTTGAGAAGGAAATAGCCCATTTTTGCCTCCGGTCAGCTGCCGAGCGCGTCTTCGAGGAAGGCGGCGAGCTGCTGCAAGTGCTTGGACATCAGGCCCGTCGCCGGCGAGGCGGCGGCTGGCCGGCCCGTATAGCGCACGCGCTGATACTTGGCATCGATATGCGCCAGCACCCATTCGAGATATGGATCGATGAAGGCCCAGCCGCCCATGTTCTTGGGCTCTTCCTGGCACCAAACCATTTCCGCCCCACGGAAGCGGCTGAGCTCGTTGATCAGCGCCTTGGCCGGGAACGGATAGAGCTGTTCGACGCGCAACAGGTAGATGTCGTCGATGCCGCGCTTTTCACGTTCTTCGAGAAGATCGAAATAGACCTTGCCGGAGCACATCACGACGCGGCGGATCTTGGCATCCTTCTGCAGCTTGATCGGGCCGTCCTTGATCACTTCCGCATCGTCCCACAGCAGGCGGTGGAACGAGGATTCGCCAGCCATCTCGGACAGCGACGACACCGCCCGCTTGTGGCGCAGCAGCGACTTCGGCGTCATCAGGATCAACGGCTTGCGGAAGTCGCGCTTCATCTGCCGGCGCAGGATGTGGAAATAGTTGGCCGGCGTCGTGCAATAGGCGACCTGCATATTGTCTTCGGCGCAAAGCTGCAGGAAGCGCTCGAGACGGGCCGACGAATGTTCCGGACCCTGGCCTTCATAGCCATGCGGCAGCAGGCAGACGAGGCCGGACATGCGCAGCCACTTGCGTTCGCCAGACGAGATGAACTGGTCGAACACCACCTGGGCGCCGTTGGCGAAATCGCCGAACTGGGCTTCCCACAGCGTCAGCGCATTCGGCCGGGCCAGCGAATAGCCATACTCGAAGCCGAGCACGGCCTCTTCCGAGAGCATCGAATTGATGACCTCGAACCGGGCCTGGGTGGGCGACAGGTTGGCGAGCGGGATATAGCGCTGCTCGGTCTCCTGGTCGTAGAGCACCGAATGGCGCTGCGAGAAGGTGCCGCGTTCGCAATCCTGCCCGGAAAGGCGGATCTTGTGGCCATCGACGCAGAGCGCGCCGAAAGCCAGCGCTTCGCCCATGGCCCAGTCGATGCCCTGGCCGGTCTCGATCATTTGCGCCCGGTTTTCCATGAAGCGCTGGATGGTCTTGTGGGCGTTGAAGCCTGCGGGGATTTCGGAAAGTTTCTTGCCGATCTCCTTGAGCATCTTCATCGGCATCGCGGTCTTGCCGCGACGCTGCTCGTCGGCATTGTCGGCGATCTTCATGCCGGACCACACGCCATCGAGCCAATCGGCCTTGTTGGGCTTGTAGTTCTGGCCCGCCTCGAATTCAGCCTCGAGATGGGCGCGCCAATCGGCCTTCATCTGCTCGAAATCGCCCTGGCTCATCAGGCCCTCGGCGATCAGCCGCTCGGCATAGAGCGTCGAGACCGTCTTGTGGGCGCGGATGACCTTGTACATTTTCGGCTGCGTGAAGCTCGGCTCGTCGCCTTCGTTATGGCCGTAGCGGCGATAGCAGAACATGTCGATGACGACGGGCTTGTAGAACTTCATCCGGAATTCGGTGGCGATCTTGGCCGCATAGACCACGGCTTCCGGATCGTCGCCGTTGACGTGGAAGATCGGCGCCTCGATCATCTTGGCGACGTCGGACGGGTAGGGCGACGAGCGCGAGAAGGCAGGATTGGTGGTGAAACCGATCTGGTTGTTGATGATGAAATGCATCGTGCCGGCGACGCGATGGCCGCGCAGGCCGGAGAGGCCGAGGATTTCGGCGATCACGCCCTGACCGGCGAAGGCCGCATCACCGTGCAGCAGCAGCGGCAGGACCTTGACGCGTTCGCGCAGCGGAATGATGTCGTCGTCCCATTCCTTGGCGATCTGGTCCTGCTTGGCGCGTGCCTTGCCCATGACGACAGGATCGACGATTTCGAGATGCGAAGGGTTGGCGGTCAGCGACAGATGCACCTTGTTGCCATCGAACTCGCGGTCCGACGAGGCGCCGAGGTGGTATTTGACGTCGCCCGAACCTTCCACGTCGTCGGGCGCGGCGGAGCCGCCCTTGAACTCGTGGAACACGGCGCGATGCGGCTTCTGCATCACATTGGTCAACACGTTGAGACGGCCGCGATGGGCCATGCCGAGCACGACCTCCACGAGGCCTTCGGAACCACCGCGCTTGATGATCTGCTCGAGCGCCGGAACCAGCGACTCGCCGCCATCGAGGCCGAAGCGCTTGGTACCCTTGTACTTGACGTCGATGAAGGACTCGAAGCCCTCCGCTTCGATCAGCTTCTGCAGGATCGCCTTCTTGCCCTCGGGGCTGAATTCGACGCCCTTGTCAGGACCTTCGATGCGCGCCTGGATCCAGCCCTTGATCTCGGGATCGGAGATATGCATGAACTCGACACCGATGGTCGAGCAATAGGTGCGCTTGAGGATGTCGATCATCTCGCGCACGGTCGCGTATTCCAACCCGAGCACGTTGTCGATGAAGATCTTGCGGTCGTAATCGGCGGCGGTGAAGCCGTAATTCTCCGGTGACAGTTCGTTGAAGTCGTCGACCGGAGCCGCGATGCCGAGCGGATCGAGATTGGCGTGCAGGTGGCCGCGCATACGGTAGGCGCGGATCATCATGATGGCGCGCACGGAGTCACGCGCGGCACGCTCGATCTCCTGCGGGTCGAGAGCCTTGGCGGGCGCTTCCGCCACGGCCCTGGCCTCGAGCTTCTTGGTCACGGCCTTTTCGACAGTCGGCCAGTCGCCATCCAGCGCGCTGACCAGTTCGCCGTTGAGCGGCACCGGCCAGTTCTTCTTCGCCCAGGAGGCACCCTTGGCCGCCTTGCTGATATCGGCGGGCGCATCGGCGAGTGCCGCGAAGAACTGCTGCCACTCCTCGGTCACCGAGGCGGGGTTCTCCTGATAGCGGGCGTGAAGCTGCTCGATATACGGGGCATTTGCGCCATCGAGGAACGATGTCGCGGCGAACTGCTGGTTGGCGTTCTCAACTGCCATTTTTCAATCGCGGAGCGCCTGCTCCGCCTCCTGCTTTGTCACATGCGGGCTGCTTGCCCGCT
This sequence comes from Rhizobium sp. TH2, assembly GCF_024707525.1. Lineage (NCBI taxonomy): Bacteria > Pseudomonadati > Pseudomonadota > Alphaproteobacteria > Hyphomicrobiales > Rhizobiaceae > Rhizobium > Rhizobium sp. TH2. The sequence goes on from NZ_CP062231.1 coordinate 5,157,937, forward strand.
GATAGCGAGGGCGGCACGATGCCGCCCCTCGTCAACCCTTGAGCACTTCGACCAAGGTTTTTCCGAGGCGCGCCGGCGAGGGCGAGACCCGGATTCCGGCCGATTCCATGGCCGCGATCTTGTCTTCCGCGCCACCCTTGCCGCCGGAAATCACGGCACCGGCATGGCCCATCGTGCGGCCCGGAGGTGCGGTGCGGCCGGCGATGAAACCGACCATCGGCTTGGCCCGGCCCTTCCTGGCTTCGTCCTTGATGAACTGCGCGGCGTCTTCCTCGGCCGAACCGCCGATCTCGCCGATCATGATGATCGACTTGGTGGCTTCGTCGGCGAGGAACATTTCGAGGATATCGATGAATTCGGTACCCTTGACCGGGTCGCCGCCGATGCCGACGGCCGTTGTCTGGCCAAGGCCTTCGTTGGTGGTCTGGAACACCGCTTCATATGTCAGCGTTCCCGAGCGTGAGAGAACCCCCACCGAGCCCTTCTTGAAGATATTGCCCGGCATGATACCGATCTTGCATTCGTCGGGCGTCATGACGCCGGGGCAGTTCGGTCCGATAAGGCGCGACTTCGACTTGGCGAGTCGGGCCTTGACCTTGATCATATCGGCGACAGGAATGCCTTCGGTGATGCAGACGATCAGCGGGATCTCGGCTTCGATCGCCTCGATGATGGCGCCCGCGGCGCCCGCCGGCGGAACGTAGATCACCGACGCGTTGGCGCCGGTCTTTGCCTTGCCCTCGGCCACGGAAGCGAAGATCGGCAATTTCTCCCCGTTCTTGCCTTCCCAGGTCTCGCCGCCCTTCTTGGGATGCGTGCCGCCGACCATCTTGGTGCCGTGATAGGCGAGCGCCTGTTCGGTATGGAACGTGCCGGTATTGCCGGTCAGGCCCTGAACCAGAATTTTGGTGTCTTTGTTGATCAGAATGGACATCTACAGTGCTTTCTTTCCGAACTTGTCTGGAAGGCAAGGCTCTAATTGTTGGGGCAAGGGTGTCGGCCCTGGATAGTTGTGGCCACCCAATCCCTTCCCTTGATCTTGGATGTAAGGACTACAACGGTCATCGGCCCGTCAGCGGTTCTGATTTGCCCGATGGTCCTGGGGGAGGGCGTGGCTTCGAACTTGCCGCCGAGCGCCAGAAGTTTCGTCAGCATCAGGTCGGTTGCGGCCTTTGGCTTCGTCGTCCCAAAGGTCATGTAGCAGCTGCACTTGCGCGTTTTGCCGGGGAACGACAGGACAACTTCCGTGTTTTTGTAGATCAGGTTGCCATTGCCGCCGGGCTTGAATCCAAGACTACGCGCCTTCGATCCTGCCTGGTTGAAATCGGGGAGCGATCCAAGGCAAACCTTTGACCACAGCGAAACACGTTCGTTGATCCACTGGCGCGAACCCGGATCGGGCGCGCCATTCACCGCCGTCGCCACGATCGAAATCAAGATTGCCAGCGTGATCCGCAGCATTGTGCTCAGCCCTTAACCGCCTTGACGATCTTCTGGGCGGCATCGTCGAGGTCGTCGGCCGAAATGACGTTGAGGCCACTCTCGTTGATGATCTTCTTGCCCAGTTCGACATTGGTGCCTTCGAGGCGCACGACGAGCGGAACCTGGAGGCCAACTTCCTTGACCGCCGCGATCACGCCCTCGGCGATGACATCGCACTTCATGATGCCGCCGAAGATGTTGACCAGGATGCCCTTCACGGCCGGATCGGCGGTGATGATCTTGAAGGCGGCAGTCACCTTCTCCTTGGAAGCGCCGCCGCCGACATCGAGGAAGTTCGCCGGCTCGGCGCCGTAGAGCTTGATGATGTCCATGGTCGCCATGGCAAGGCCGGCGCCATTGACCATGCAGCCGATATTGCCGTCGAGCGCGACATAGGCGAGGTCATACTTAGACGCCTCGATTTCCTTGGCGTCCTCTTCGGTGAGGTCGCGATACTCGGCAAGTTCCGGATGGCGGAACGAGGCATTGTTGTCGAACGACACCTTGGCATCCAGCACCCGCATGCGGCCGTTCTTCATCACGATCAGCGGATTGACCTCGAGCAGGCTCATGTCTTTCTCGGTGAAGGCCTTGTAGAGGATCGGGAACAGCTTTTCGGCATCGGCCTTGGCTTCGCCTTCGAGCTTCAGCGCCGAAGTCAGTTCGCCGAGATTTTCAGTCGTGACGCCCTTCACTGGATCGATGTCGACATTGATGATCTTTTCCGGCGTGTCATGCGCGACCGCTTCGATATCCATGCCGCCTTCGGTGGAAACCACAAAGGCGACGCGGCCGACGGCGCGGTCGACGAGGATCGAGAGGTAGAGTTCGCGATCGATATCGGCGCCATCCTCGATATAAAGACGGTTGACCTGCTTGCCTGATGGACCAGTCTGCTTGGTGACCAGCGTGTGGCCAAGCATTTCCTTGGCATTCGCCACGACTTCATCGACCGACTTGGCGAGACGAACACCGCCCTTGGCGTCGGGCCCGAGTTCCTTGAACTTGCCCTTGCCACGGCCGCCGGCATGGATCTGGCTCTTGACCACATAAAGCGGGCCGGGAAGCTTCTTGACAGCAGCCGCCGCTTCGTCGGCGGAGAAGATCGCCACGCCTTCGGCAACCGGCGCGCCGTAGCTCTTGAGCAATGCCTTGCCCTGGTATTCATGAATGTTCATGGGAGATGTCCTTGAGAACAGCTTACTTCAGGGCGGGAGCGATGTTGATGCAGGCTTCGCAAAGACCGGCGACAGCTGCGACCGATTTGTCGAAGGCAGCCTTTTCGGGTCCGTTGAGATCGATCTCGATGATGCGCTCGATGCCGCCCTGGCCGATGACGGTCGGCACGCCGACATACATGTCCTTCACGCCATACTGGCCGCTGAGGTAGGCCGCGCAGGGGACGACACGCTTCTTGTCCTTGAGGAAGGACTCCGCCATCATGATCGCCGACGCGGCAGGGGCATAATAGGCCGAGCCGGTCTTGAGCAGACCGACGATCTCGGCGCCGCCATCACGTGTGCGCTGGATGATCTCTTCGAGCCGCTCCTTCGAGCACCAGCCCATCTTCACGAGGTCGGGCAGCGGAATGCCGCCGACGGTCGAGTAGCGGGCGAGCGGCACCATCGTATCGCCATGGCCGCCGAGCACGAAACCGGTGACATCCTCGACCGAAACGTTGAATTCCTGGGCCAGGAAATAGCGGAAGCGGGCCGAGTCGAGCACGCCGGCCATGCCGACCACCATGTTCTTCGGCAGGCCCGAAAACTTCTGCAGCGCCCAGACCATGGCGTCGAGCGGATTGGTGATGCAGATGACGAAAGCGCCCGGGGCATATTTCTTGATGCCGGCGCCAACCTGTTCCATGACCTTGAGGTTGATGCCGAGAAGATCGTCGCGGCTCATGCCCGGCTTGCGCGGTACGCCGGCGGTGACGATGCAGACATCCGCACCTTCAATGGCCGAGTAGTCGCTCGCGCCGGAATAATTGGCATTGAAGCCATCGACCGGCGCGGATTCCGCGATATCGAGGCCCTTGCCCTGCGGAATGCCGTCAGCAATGTCGAAAAGTACGATATCGCCCAGCTCTTTCATGCCGGCGAGATGAGCAAGCGTGCCGCCAATCATGCCGGAGCCGATGAGAGCGATTTTCTTACGCGCCATGGAATACGTCCTTCGTTCCTGTTAGACCTTTCGAGGCGGCGGCTGACAATAACCTGTCGCCTTTGGGCAATCGGCTTAAACCCAAAAGCAAAAAAGTCAACGCATTATTTTACGCTCAGCAATTTCAATCGGTTAGATAATAATTATCTTACGTAAACGTCAATAATCGTCACTGCTTCTTAATATTAATCGCTTATCACGGACAGGATTCCAGATAGTCGGTGCTTCGCATTTCGAACAGCCTGGAAACCGTCCGGTCGAACTCGAAGCCGGTCGTACCCTTCCGCACCGGCAGCAAATCCTCCGGCATCGCTTCGCCGGATGCGATCAGCCGCACATGCCCATCGTAGAGCGTGTCGATGAGATTGATGAAGCGTTTGGTTTCGTTGCGCTTTTCCGGCGCCAGCACGGGAATGTGCTCGATGAAGACCGTTCTGTATCGCGCCGCGATGGCAAGATAATCCGAGGCGCCGAGCGGCTTTTCGCAAAGGTCGCGGAAGGTGAAGCGCGCAGCACCGAGCGCGGCAGCGGGAACGGGTACCTCACGGCCCTTCATCTCGATAGTCTCCGGGCGAGGCGTGACGCCATCGGTCAGCTTGTGCCAGGCCGCCTCGATCTTCGCATCGGTCTCCGGTCCCAGCGGAGCCAGCCAGACCGGCAGGCTCCTGGTCTTTTCCAGCCGGTAGTCGGTGCGGGAATCGAGCGAGACGACATCGGTATATTGCTTGAGCAGTGTCACGAATGGCAGAAAAAGCTGGCGGTTGAGGCCATCGATGTAGAGATTGTCGGGCTCGACATTGGAGGTCGCGACCAGCACCGAGCCGCGCTGGAAGAGTTCCGTGAACAACCGCGACAGGATCATCGCATCGGCGATATCGGTGACGGTGAATTCATCGAAGCAGAGCAGAACCGCCTCGTCGTGGAGGGCAGCGGCGACCGGCGGCACCGGATCGGCCTGGCGGGTCTCGCCGTTCTTCAGCTTCTGCCGGTGGGCGTGGATACGCCCATGCACATCGGCCATGAATTCGTGGAAATGGGCGCGGCGCTTCTTCGCGATCGGCGCCAGTTCATACATCATGTCCATCAGCATGGTCTTGCCGCGCCCGACGCTGCCATGGATATAAAGCCCGCGAACGGGATTATCGGTCTTGCGCTTGGCGGCGAACAGCCAACCCAGTGCTGAGGACTTGCTGGCCGGCGCGCGCGCCTTGAGCGCCGACAGCACGCCGTCAAGCCGTTTGGCGACCATGATCTGCTGGGGATCGCGTTCAAGGGTGCCGTCTGCCGCCAGGGCTTCCAGCCGCTCGACGACACTGCATGAATAGTCGGGCGGCGCCTGCATCAGGGAAGGCCTGTCTTAGCGGGAAAGGACGATCGGCGTTCCGGTATTGCTGCGTCCGTCGAACTTGTTCTCGCCGGTCTTATAGAAGGTGGCGACCTGGTTGCCGGCGCGATCCTTGATCACGATCTGCTTGCCGGTGACTTCCCAGGAATTCATCAGCGCCAGCTCATTGCCGCAGCCACGCGTGCCGCCGCGCGAACCGGCGCCGAGATTGGTCAGCGTCAGGAACATCTGGCAATTGGCACCGGCGGCGCTGACCTTCCAGCTGCCGACCATGTTCTCTTTCTTGACGTCGAGCGCGGTCGCCGCCATCTGGTCGCCCTGCAGTGCGGCGTTCGGATCATTGGCCGGTTTCTGCGGGAACTGCGCCGTATCGGTCGTCGGGTCTGGCAACTGCCCGGTTTCGACGGGCGCCACGGGCTGGGCATCGAGCGGCTCGGGCTTCATCGTGGTATCGACCCTATCCATCCGGTCGGTGCCGCAGCCGGCAAGCATCAAACCCGCAGCGAAAACCGCGATCAATCTGGAAGCCTGCATCCCTGTCTCCTTCATTCCGCCTTGCGGCAATCATTCCCTGAACCGGAAAATTATGGCGGATTTACCGTAAGGCCATATGGTTAATCAAGTCGTAACACGAGCCTTCAGGCACCTGGCTGGAGGTAATGCGCCTTGATTTCGTCGATATAGAACCGCTCGGCGGCAGCGTGGCGTTCAGCAGCCAGCGCGCGTTCGGGCAGGCTGAATGCTTCAAGTATCTTTCCATAATGGTCCCGCGCCTCAATGAGAAAGCGGCTGACAGCATCCGGCACCTTGCCGGTCCCCATTTCCCGCGTGACGCTTTTCTCTGCGATCATAACGTCGATCAGGTCCGAAAGGTCCGTCGGGATCCGAACATTTTGCATGAGAAGCTGGAGGTTCATCGGCGGAAGTTCGCCGAAATCGCGCGCTTCCATGTATTTCAGCGATAATACCGGCCGAAGCGCGTAGAAAACCTTCTTCAGCTTCACCCCATCATCGGTGAAAACATGATCGTGCCGCTTGAGCAGGCCGAAATAGTGTTTTGCCACGAGATGCGGATCGACGATGCGCTCCAGCAGACCGGAAAGCCGCTCGCGGAAGCCGGCCATTTGCTCGTAGACATGCGGCGACTTGACCCATTCGACGATTGTCGCATTGCCTTTTACTGTCAGCAGCAGCGCCTTGCGCAGGTCCCAGCCGCCAGTATCGACCTCGCCCTCGATGGGAAATTCGATCACATCCCGATCGGCATTGAGCTTCAGATGATCCTCGACTGGCCTGAGATAGACGAATCGGCAATCGTAATCGCTGTCGGGCGAGGGAAATCCCCATGCCCTGCTGCCGCTCTCGATCGCGAACAGGATGCGGATGCCGGATGCGCGGACCGTGTCCAAGCGTTTGCGGATTTCGCTGACGGCATCCGGCGAAAATCCCCCAGATATCAAATCAGGGAAGGGCATCAGACCCGGCGCTCGACCATCATCTTCTTGATCTCGGCGATCGCCTTGGCGGGGTTCAGGCCCTTAGGGCAGGCCTGGGCGCAGTTCATGATCGTGTGGCAGCGGTAGAGCCTGAACGGATCCTCGAGATCGTCGAGGCGCTCGCCCTTCGCTTCGTCTCTGGAGTCGATCAGCCAGCGATAGGCCTGCAGCAGGACGGCAGGACCAAGATAGCGGTCGCCGTTCCACCAATAGCTCGGACAGGAGGCCGAGCAGCAGGCGCAGAGGATGCATTCATAGAGGCCGTCGAGCTTCTGGCGATCCTCGTGGCTCTGCTTCCATTCCTTGGCCGGCGTGGGCGAGACGGTCTTCAGCCAGGGCTCGATCGAGCGGTGCTGGGCGTAGAAATTGCTGAGATCTGGCACCAGGTCCTTGACTACGGGCATATGCGGCAGCGGATAGATCTTCACCGTGCCCTTCACCTCGTCCATGCCCTTGGTGCAGGCAAGCGTGTTGGTGCCGTCGATATTCATCGCGCAGGAACCGCAGATGCCCTCGCGACAGGACCGACGGAAGGTCAGCGTCGGATCGATCCTGTTCTTGATGTAGATCAGGCCGTCGAGGACCATCGGCCCGCAATCGTCGATATCGACATAATAGGTATCGATCGTCGGGTTCTTGTCGTCGTCCGGTGACCAGCGATAGATCCGGTACTCGCGGACATTCTTGGCATCCGCCGGCTTCGGCCAGACCTTGCCTTCGCTCATCGTTGAGTTCTTGGGGAGAGTGAGTTCAACCATTTGTCATCTCCTCAATACACACGAGCTTTTGGCTCGATCTTGTGCGGATCGATGCCGGGCTGCAGCAATTCGGTATGGACCGGGCGGTAATCGAGCTTCACTTCGCCCTCCGGCGAAACCCAGCTCAGCGTGTGCTTGCGCCAGTTGACATCATCGCGGCCGGAGAAGGGGCCATCGACATAGTCCTCGCGGGCATGCGACCCACGGCTTTCCTTGCGGGCTTCGGCGCCATGGACGGTGGTGATGGCGCAGGCCATCAGGTTTTCGAGTTCCAGAGTTTCGACGAGGTCGGAATTCCAGATCATCGAGCGGTCGGTGACCTTGATATCCTTCAGTTCCGTCCAGATCTCCGAGATGCGCTTGCAGCCGCTTTCGAGCGATTCCTGCGTGCGGAAGACGGCTGCATCGTCCTGCATGGCACGCTGCATCTTTTCGCGCAGCACGGCCGTGGGGGTGGAACCGTTTGCGTGCCGCGACTTGTCGAAGCGATCCATGATCCGGTCGCAAGCGGCATGGTTCAGCGCCGGGATCGGTGCGACGCGGTCGATCACCTCTCCGGCGCGGATGGCGGCGGCGCGACCGAAGACGACGAGGTCGATCAGCGAATTGGAGCCGAGGCGGTTGGCGCCGTGCACCGAGGCACAGCCGGCCTCGCCGACCGCCATCAGGCCGGGCGCGATACGCTCGGGATTGGCGCCATCGGCATTGAGCACCTCGCCCCAGTAATTGGTCGGGATGCCGCCCATGTTGTAATGCACCGTCGGCAGGACCGGGATCGGCTCGTGGGTCACATCGACGCCGGCGAAGATCTTGGCGCTCTCGGAAATACCCGGCAGGCGCTCGGCAAGCACGGCCGGATCGAGATGATCGAGATGCAGGTAAATATGGTCCTTGGCCTTGCCGACGCCGCGGCCTTCACGGATTTCCAGCGTCATGCAGCGCGAGACGACATCGCGCGAGGCGAGGTCCTTGGCGTTGGGCGCATAACGCTCCATGAAGCGCTCGCCCTCGGAATTGACGAGGTAGCCGCCTTCGCCGCGCGCGCCTTCGGTGATCAGACAGCCCGCGCCATAGATGCCGGTCGGGTGGAACTGCACGAATTCCATGTCCTGCAGCGGCAGGCCGGCACGCGCGATCATGCCATTGCCGTCGCCGGTGCAGGTATGCGCCGAAGTCGCCGAGAAATAGGCGCGGCCATAGCCGCCGGTCGCCAGCACCACCATCTTGGCGGAGAAACGATGGATCGTGCCGTCATCGAGGTTCCAGGCCACCACGCCGGTGCAACGGCCGTCATCCGCCATGATCAGGTCGAGCGCGAAATATTCGACGAAGAATTCGGCATTGTGCTTGAGCGACTGGCCGTAAAGCGTGTGCAGGATGGCATGACCGGTGCGGTCGGCAGCCGCACAAGTGCGTTGTACGGGCGGACCTTCGCCGTAATTCTGCATGTGGCCGCCGAACGGGCGCTGGTAGATGCGGCCGTCCTCGGTGCGCGAGAAGGGTACGCCGTAGTGCTCGAGTTCATAGACCGCCTTGGGCGCTTCCATGGCGAGATACTGCATCGCGTCGACATCGCCGAGCCAGTCCGAGCCCTTGACGGTATCGTACATGTGCCACTGCCAGCTATCAGGCGTCATGTTTTGGAGCGAAGCGGCGATACCGCCCTGTGCGGCGACCGTATGCGAGCGGGTCGGGAAGACCTTGGTGATACAGGCGGTCTTGAAGCCCTGTTCGGCCATGCCGAGCGTGGCGCGCAGGCCAGCACCGCCGGCGCCAACCACGACCACGTCATAGGAATGGTCGACATATTCGTAGGTCTTGCCGCCTGTCGCCGGTGAAGAGGGAGATGCCATGGTCAATTATCCTGCAAAACCGGTCTTCAGCACGGCGAAAAGACAGAGCGCGCCGACGATGACGGTGAAAAACGTATTGAGCATCAGAAGCACGACCTTCCGGAATTCATTGTGGATGTAATCCTCGATGACCACCTGCATGCCGAGACGTGCATGGATCAGGCCGGAGATGACCACGAGACCCATGATGACGGCGACGACCGGATTGCCGAGGGCAGCCACGACCTCTTCATAAGGCGCGCCATGATATTTGATGATGAAGCCGATGAAGAACAGCATCAGCGGCACATTGGCGACGGCGGTGAGCCGCTGGCGCCAGAAATGATCGGTGCCCTCCTTGGCGGAACCGAGGCCGCGAACCTTGCCGAGGGGCGTACGCATATCCATGAACAGTCTCCTCAGCGGACCATGAAGCCGACGATCCACAGCAGGACCGCGATGACGGGCGAAGCGACGAAGGTGATCTTGGCGACGCGGGTGGTCAGGTGCTTGTCGAAACCATAGCCCAGATCCCAGACGAAATGACGCAAGCCACCCAGCATGTGCTGGACCAGCGCCCAGGTGAAGCCGAATAGGATGATCATGCCGATCCAGGAGCCGAAGATCCAATTGACCCAGGCGAAATATTCCGGACCCGATGCCGCCGCGATCAGCCACCAGGCCACGAGGACGGTGCCGAAATAGAGTCCCATGCCGGTGATACGGTGGATGATCGAACTCATCATTGTCGGAATGGGACGATAAATCTGCAAGTGAGGAGACAAGGGCCGGTTCTTGACCGTATTCGCCATTTATGGACCTCCCGGAGGGGCAATCAGGGTAGCGCCTGAGCGGCGCGTGCAATGCATTGCGAGGGGCTTATGTGCATTGCGTCATAACGGTGTTTAATCGCCTGATTGCGGCGCGGCAAGCCCTCAAAAATAGCTACATCGGTTTAAATCGATTTTTATTCCGGGGGCTTAGCAAAAAGTCCTGAACAAACGTTCAAGGTTCATGCTTCCCGGCTCACAGAGCAGACTGTGCCATTTCGTAACACATTGACTTTGCGGACATTTTCATTAACTCTCTGTTAATTCGCGCCCGCTTCGGCGCTTAGACTCCTTGATGGAGAACGGCCATGTTCAGGCTTACCGCATATATCCTTGCCGCACTTGCCATGCTGTCGTTTTTTGCCGTGGCCGATGCACAGGCGGGCAATCGCCACGAGCGCCGCATCCACAATCATCAGAAGAACGTGCATTACAAGACGCGCCGGACCGTTCGGATGAGGAGCGTCAACGCAAGCAACCGATACTATGGCAATCGGCGCATCTCGCGCGGCACGCTGTCGTTCAGGGTCGATCGCGACCGCAGGAACGGCTTTCATCGCCATCACCGAAATCGTTACTACACGAGGTATCGCGTCAACACGGGCAATGTGGTCATCATCAATGTCAATGGCGACCGCTCGTATCGCCTGCCCGTCAATCGCGTGGCCCAACGCAACACCTATTCGGGCGATGTCGATGTCTATTCGGTGCCTGGCGTCGGCACCTATTCCTATGGCGAAGGCTCGTCGGACGTCGTGGTGACCGGGAGCGTTCCGTCCGCCACGATCATCGACGTCAAAACACTCAGGCCGAACCACGCCTGCGAGATGCAGGCCGGCGTCTGCGTCATCAGGCCTTAGAGCCTTTTATTGACGATCTCGTCGATCGCCTCCATCAGGCGATCGCACTCCGCTTCCGTGCCGATCGAAATACGCAGGAAATCCGAAATGCGCGGCTTTGCGAAGTGGCGCACAAGGATCGATCGCTCACGCAATGCCTGGGCTAGGCCCGCGCCATCGCGATCCGGATGGCGGGCGAAGACGAAGTTCGCCTGTGACGGAAGCACTTCGAAGCCTCGCTGGCGCAGCCCACCGGTAATCCGGTCACGCGATGCGACCACCTTGTTGCGCGTCGTATCAAACCATTCCTCATCCTCGATCGCGGCAGTGGCGCCAGCTTCGGCGAGACGATCGAGCGGGTAGGAATTGAAGCTGTCCTTAACCCGCTCCAGTGCTTCGATCAACGGCCGCTGGCCGATCGCGAAACCGACTCGCAGGCCAGCGAGCGAACGCGACTTCGAAAGCGTGTGGATGACCAGCAGGTTCGGATAACTTTTGACCAGCGGTATCGCGGTCTCGCCGCCGAAATCGATATAGGCCTCGTCGATCACAATCACCTGATCCGGATGCGCCGCTACCAGTGCCTCGATATCGGCGAGCGGCAGGCCAATGCCGGTGGGCGCATTGGGATTAGGCAGAATGATGGCGCCACAGGGCCTGACGTAATCGGCAAGCCGGACACGGAAATTCTCATCCAGCGGCACGGCCACGGCGTCGATGCCATAGAGCAGGCTGTAGACCGGATAGAAGCTGTAGGTGATGTCGGGATAGAGCAGCGGCTTGTCATGCTTCAGCAGCGCCTGGAAGGCATGCGCGAGAACCTCATCGGAACCATTGCCGACGAACACTTCCTCGATACCGACGCCATGATGCTTGGCAATTGCGATACGCAATCTGGTCGAAGCCGGATCGGGATAGAGCCGCAGCCTGTCGCCAGCTTCGGCCGCAATTGCCGCGAGCGCCTTGGGCGACGGGCCATAAGGGTTCTCGTTCGTATTCAGCTTGACCAGGTTGTCGATCTTCGGCTGTTCGCCGGCGACATAGGGCTTCAGCGTCGAGACGACAGGCGACCAGTATTTGCTCATCAATTTTTCCTCGTCGCGACATAGGATGCGAGCGCGATCAGCATATTGGCTCTCTCACCATAGGGCGAAAGCAGGGCGGTGGCTTCTTCGATCAGGCCCGCAAGCCTGTGCTGGGTCCACTGCACGCCGTGGATGGATGGCAGGGTCTTCTTGCCCCGTGCGGCATCCTTGCCGGCTGCCTTGCCGAGCGTGGCGCTGTCGGCAGTCAAGTCCAACAGATCGTCCTGCAATTGAAATGCGAGGCCGACGATCTCGCCGAAACGCAGCATGCGGCGGCGGTCCGCGTCCGATGCGCCTGCCGCCAGCGCGCCAGCCTCGCAGGCGAAACGAATCAGCGCGCCTGTCTTCATCGCCTGCAACCGCGTGATCTCGTCCTCAGCGAGTTCGCGGGTCTCCGCTTCAAGGTCGAGTGCCTGGCCGCCGGCCATGCCGCCAATGCCCGAAGCGCGCGAGAGCGCCAGAACCAGTGCGATCTTTGTGGCATCCGGCAAGGCGGTCTCAGGCGCGGCAACAATATCGAAAGCATAGGTCAGCAGGCTATCGCCCGCGAGAATGGCGGTCGCCTCGTCGAATTTCCTGTGCACCGTCGGCTGGCCACGGCGCAGGTCGTCATCGTCCATCGCCGGCAGGTCGTCATGGATCAGCGAGTAGCAGTGCACGCATTCAAGCGCCGCCGCCACCCGCAACGCCGCAGCGGCGTCACCACCGAAAAGGGCCGCGCTTTCGATAACCAGCGCGGGCCGCATCCGCTTGCCGCCATTCAGCACGCCGTGACGCATGGCGCCCAGCAGCCGCTCGGGCCGGATGGTTTCACTATGACGGGCGTCACCGGACAGCAATTCGCCCAGCAGCGCCTGTACCGCCGCTCCGTGCTGCCCTAACCGTTCCAGAAAGACCTCTTCGCGCATGCGACGCTCTTTGGCATGGCCGAAATCCGCTTGCAACCGTGGAACCCGGGCGGGAATTAACAATTACGCCGCAAAATACTGGTCTTGCCGCATCTAGCGGTCTATGACAGCCATCAGGACTAGCTGGGAACCGCCGAGGCATTGATTGGAGATCGCACCCGACACGAGTGTTCTGGCTTCGCCATCCGCCATCCCGGATTTTGCCGGGAACGCGGCTGCCGATGCCGGTGAGTCGCCGATGCGACGGCTGCTCAAACGCGCGCTGAAATGGCTGGTGGTCATCGCTCTCCTGCCATTCGCCCTGATCCTGCTCTATGCGGTGGATTTCGTGCGCCCGGTTTCGACGCTGATGCTGTGGGATCTCGTCACGCTCCAGGGCTATGACCGCCAATGGGTGGAATTCGAGGATATCGCGCCGGTCCTCGTCCAGTCCGTGATGATGTCGGAGGACGGGCAATATTGCTCGCATTACGGCGTTGATGTCGTGCAGCTGAGGGGGGTGGTCGAGGATGCGCTCGAAGGGGAATCCACCCGCGGCGCATCGACCATTCCCATGCAGACAGCCAAAAATCTGTTTCTGTGGAACGGCCGGTCCTTTGTCCGCAAGGGGCTCGAACTGCCCTTGGCGCTCGGCGCCGATGCGGTCTGGTCGAAGAAGCGGCTGATGGAGATCTACCTCAACATCGCCGAATGGGGTCCCGGCATCTATGGCGTCGAGGCGGCGGCGCGGCATCATTTCAAGACGTCGGCGAAGAATCTCAATCGCAAGCAGGCGGCACTTCTTGCGGTGTCGCTGCCCAACCCGATCACGCGCGTGGCGTCAAAGCCTTCGCGCGGTATGAGCCGGCTTGCCAACCTTATCCAGCGCCGGGCACGAGGTTCCGGCGATTACATCAAATGTCTTTATGATTGACGCCAAATCTATTCATTTGTCGAAATGAACGGCTGAAACGTAGAACCTCCAGGGAGTTCGGCAGAACTCCCTGAGTTCAACGGAGATGATCGATGACCGCCCTAAAGCTTTATGTCGGAAACAAGAATTATTCGTCATGGTCGATGCGGCCCTGGGTCGCCCTGAAGGCGGCGGGCGTGGACTTCACCGATGAAGTCATCCCCTTCGATTTTCCGGCGGGCAATCCGGCGATCAAGGCGATCTCCGAGAGCGGCACGGTTCCGGTGCTCGAGCATGACGGGCTGAAGATCTGGGAAACGTTGGCGATCATCGAATATGTCGCTGAACTCCAGCCCGACAAGCGTCTCTGGCCAGCCGACCGCGAGGACAGGGCGCTCGCCCGCGCCTACTGCTCGGAAATGGCGACCAGCTTCCGTGCCTTGCGCAATGCCGCGCCGATGAACTTGCGCTATCCCCGAAAGAAGCTTGAAGTCGGCGATGACGTGAAGGCCAATATCAAGCGCATCGAGGAGATCTGGCACAAGAGCATCGCCAGGAGCGGCGGGCCGTTCCTGTTCGGCGAATTCTGCGCGGCCGATGCCTTCTTCGCGCCAGTCGTCGCGCGCTTCGATTCCTATATCCTGTCCGAGCATCCGGTCACCTTGGCCTATATCAAGGCGGTCAAGTCGTATCCGGCCTGGATCGCCTGGGCGACCGATGCCGCCAAGGAGACCTGGATCGTTCCGGAAGACGAGATTTAGACATCAGGCACCTGCAACATCCGAATCGCGCAAACGCAAGATTTTTTGCTGAAGGTACTGGTCAAGCCGGGAGTCCTTCTGTATAAGCCCGGCAAATTTCCCGGAAAGATCAGCTTTCTCGAGGCCACTCCGGCCGACAGAGAGGTTTGCCGGGCTTCAGATTGGAGTTTCGAAATGGCAGTACCGAAAAGAAAAACAAGCCCGTCGCGTCGCGGTATGCGCCGTTCCGCTGATGGCCTCAAGGCTCCGACATATGTCGAAGACAAGAATTCCGGCGAACTGCGCCGTCCGCACCATGTCGATCTGAAGACCGGCATGTATCGCGGCCGTCAGGTTCTGACGCCGAAGGAAAGCAGCTGATCTTACGAGCCTCTGGCTCTTGAGTAAAATGAGGGCTGGCAGAAATGCCGGCCTTTTTGTTGTCCGAATGAATCATGATCAAATACCGTCTTTGTCGTTATAGGAATTTATACTAAGACTTCCGTCAAATTGAACTCATGAGGAACCCGACCGATGGCCGCCATACCGCTGATGCTGATCCCGTTCATCCTCTACAATCTGGCGATGGTCGGCGCCTTTGGCGGCGGCGGCACCGCCGCGCTGGAAACCATCGTGACCAGCGTCAACATGATGTCCGGCGCGACCTGGACCATGTCGCTCGGCGACCTCTTCATCGTCATCGCCCTCATCATCCTGTTCCTGGAAATCTTCAAGGCCACGCGCCGCTCGTCGGTGGCGCTGCTCGATCACCTTTTCTCGATGGCGCTGTTCGTAGTCTTCCTGGTGGAATTCCTGCTGGTGCAGGGTGCGGCGACGCAGATCTTCTTCATCCTGATGCTGATCAGCCTGGTCGATGTGATCGCGGGATTCACCGTGTCGATCAAATCCGCCAGCCGGGACGTAGCGATCGGGCTTTGAGGGCGGACGGCAACGCCACCCGCGACCTCATCCCCGACCTTGTCCCAGGCGGCCCGGATAGAAGGCGCCCGGCCGTCAAATCATGTACTGGCCGCCATTGGCCGTCAGCGTCGAGCCGGTGATGAACCCCGCCTCGTCCGATGCCAGGAAGACCACGCAGCGGGCGATCTCCTCGGGTTCGCCGAGTCGGCCGACCGGGATGTGCGGGATGATCCGCTCGTTGATCACCTTCTCGGGTACCTTCTTGACCATGTCGGTGGCGATATAGCCGGGGCAGATCGCGTTGACGGTGATACCCTTGGCGGCACCCTCTTGCGCAAGTGCCTTGGTGAAGCCGAGGTCGCCGGCCTTGGCGGCGGAATAGTTGACCTGGCCCATCTGGCCCTTCTGGCCATTGATCGAGGATATGCTGATGATGCGGCCGAAGGAACGGTCGCGCATGCCGCCCCACACCGGGTGCGTCATGTTGAAGAGGCCGGTGAGGTTGGTGTTGATCACCGCGTTCCAGTCGGCGGGCGTCATCTTGTGGAACATGCCGTCGCGGGTGATGCCGGCATTGTTGACCAGGATTTCGATCGGGCCGAGATCGGCGACCACCTTGGCGGTGCCAGCCTCGCAGGCCTCGTAGCTCGAGACATCCCATTTATAGGCAGGAATGCCGTGCTCCCTGGTGAAGGCCGCCGCAGCCTCCTCGTTGCCCGCATAGTTGACGGCTACGGTGTATCCGGCGGCCTTCAGCGCGACAGCAATCGCCGCTCCAATGCCGCGGGTTCCACCCGTCACAAGTGCCACTCTGCCCATGGATCGTTCCTCCTCTTGTTATGTCAGGCGTATTCGTCCCCGCATTCCCCGTGCCGGGCAGTTCACATGGCTTCGACGCACATGGCGACGCCCATGCCGCCACCGATGCAAAGCGTGGCAAGGCCCTTCTTGGCGCCGCGGCGCTTCATTTCGAACAGAAGCGTGTTGAGCACGCGGGCGCCGGATGCGCCGATCGGATGGCCGATCGCGATAGCGCCGCCATTGACGTTGACTATCTCGGGGTTCCAGCCGAGATCCTTGTTGACGGCGCACGCCTGTGCGGCGAAGGCTTCGTTGGCTTCGACAAGGTCGAGGTCGTTGATCGACCAGCCGGCCTTGGCAAGCGCCTTGCGCGACGCGGGGATCGGGCCGGTGCCCATGATCTTCGGGTCGACGCCGGCGGTCGCCCAGGACACGATGCGGGCCAAAGGCGAAATGCCGCGCTTGGAGGCTTCCGCCTCCGTCATCAGCAGCGCGGCGGCGGCCCCGTCATTGAGGCCGGAGGCATTGGCGGCGGTCACGGTGCCTTCCTTGTCGAAGGCGGGGCGCAGCTTGGCCATCGCCTCGAGCGTCGCGCCATGGCGGATATATTCGTCGGCATCGACAATCACGTCGCCCTTGCGGCCCTTGACCGTGAAGGGAATGATCTCATCCTTGAAACGGCCGGCGACCTGTGCGGCTTCGGCCTTGTTCTGCGACGCCACGGCGAACGTATCCTGTTCCTCGCGGGTCAGTTGCCACTGGCGCGCAATGTTCTCGGCGGTATTGCCCATGTGGTAGCCGTGGAAAGCGTCGGTCAGGCCGTCCTTGATCATCGTGTCGATCATCTTGAAGTCGCCCATCTTCACGCCGCCGCGCAGATGCGCGCAATGCGGCGCCATCGACATGGATTCCATGCCGCCGGCGATGATGATGTCGGCGTCGCCATTGGCGATCTGCTGCATGCCGAGCGCCACGGCGCGCAGGCCCGAGCCGCAAAGCTGGTTGATGCTCATGGCGGTGGCTTCGATGGGGATGCCCGCCTTGACCGCGGCCTGACGCGCCGGGTTCTGGCCCTCGCCGGCCTGCAGCACCTGGCCGAGAATGACTTCGTTGACTTCCGAGGCATCTACGCCCGCGCGGCTCAGCACGCCGTTGATCACCGCGATGCCGAGTTCATGCGCCGGTATATTGGCAAACGAACCGTTGAACGAGCCGACGGCGGTGCGCGCAGCGCTTGCGATGACGATCGAGGGGCTGGACATGGCATTTCCTCCTTGGATTTTCTGGGACAGTGGCAAAGGGCCGTAGGACTGTCAAATGGAAAGGGGTTGTGCCGCTGATATCGGGGCGCGGCACACCCGTATCAAGTTGCCGTCCGGCGGCAGCCTCAATCCCGCATATTTCAAGCGGTTGAGCGTCCATGATGCGGTGCAAATTGCTGCGCAAAAAAAATCGCACAAAATCGCCGCATTGCACAAATCGTTTGTATTTCCGTATGATTTTCGCTTAGACTGACCATGCGCTGGGAGTGGAGCGCACTGCAGTCAACGAACTGCGCGCTGTCAGGAGGAAACAGATGGCAAAACACGATGGGCAGACCGTCATCAAGAAATATGCGAACCGGCGCCTCTACAACACCGGGACCAGCACCTATGTGACCCTTGACGACCTTGCCCAGATGGTGAAGCGCGGCGAGGATTTCACCGTGCAGGATGCCAAGAGCGGTGACGACATCACCCATTCCGTGCTGACCCAGATCATTTTCGAGCAGGAGTCCAAGAACGGCAACACGCTGCTGCCGATCTCGTTCCTCCGCCAGCTGATCTCCTATTACGGCGACCAGATGCAGACCTTCGTGCCGTCCTATCTCGAGCAATCCATGCATGCCTTCGGCGAGCAGCAGAGCCAGATTCGCGAGCATATGGCGAAGACACTCGGCGACACGCCGCTTGCCAAGAACCTGTCCGTGCCGATGCAGCTGATGGAAGAGCAGATCAAGCGCAACACCGAGATTTTCCGCCAGGCGATGGAAGTCTTCACGCCCTTCGGCGCGGCAAACGGGGCAGGCGCGAAGGCCGAGCCCAAGAAGCCTGCCGAGGCCAAGGATATCGACGAGCTCAAGGAGCAGCTTCGCGCGCTTCAGACCAAGATCGAGAACATGTAGTCGTACGACCGCTACAGCCTCGCCGTCATCCCAAAGCATGTCGCAGCTAGAGCGTTTCAGGGTTAAATGGAATCATTCTGTTGGCTCAAGCGGAGTCGCATGTTTGACCGGCCGGCGCGCGTCGTAGCCAAAGCATACGGCCAAGCCGGCCGGTCAAAGAGGCGGCCCGCTTCAGCCAACCCGAAGGGCCGGTCATCTTTCCGCCAGTTCCTGCGGCGATGGTCTCGGCCGTACCTATGGGTACGACGCTCGCCCATCGCCTTGATCCTGACGAAAATCTGCTCCGGCAGAATGTTTCCATTTAACCCTGAAGCGCTCTAGGACAAGCCCTTGGACGACGTCAGCGCAATATGGTTAACATATTGTTATCGCACCAGATATAGCGTTGAACAAACCGGGAAACCCATACCATTTCCGATTCGCCGGCGATTCGTTCCGGTTCTGGCCATACTGTTGAAAAAGGCGGCGCCTTGCGACGCCGCTATGAAGTTACCTGGGAGTTGAAACTGCCGGGCTTAACGGCAGCGCGCTTCGTGACGCCGGCCGCGCTTGTCCTCATAAATGCAATAGCCTGGACGCGTCGCCTTGCTGACGAAGGCCATGGTGACGCCGCCAATGATGGCTCCGACCGCGGCGCTGCGAACATTGCCACCAATCAGGCCACCCACGACTGCGCCGGTTGCCGCGCCGACGGTGACGTTCTTTTCCGTGCGTGTGCACGAGGTCATTGCCAAGGGTACGATGAGGAGGGATGCGACAAGCAGATTCTTCATGGAACTAATCCTTTCGAAGCGCACTATAGCCGTCCCATCAGCACAAGGATGAGGACGATGATCAAAATTAGACCAAGACCGCCCGATGGTCCATAGCCCCAATTGCGGCTGTGACCCCAGCTCGGGATTGCTCCTATCACGAGAAGAATGAGGACGATAATCAGAATGGTCCCGAGCATGGCGTGGCTCCGTTCAATGTTTGAATTTGCACGAACCGACAACGCGTAGAGGACAAGTTGGTTCCAATGATGCACGCGGAAAGGCCTGAGCGCCAGCGGGTTGAGACGCGGCAGCGATGGTTAGCCAATTGCTACACCACTAGATGTTGTATGGAACGTATCAGGAAACCGCAGTGCAGCGTGATTCGTCGATGATTCGTTCCATTTTGGTTCAGGGAGTGCCGAAGCGCCTTCCGAATCCGCAGACCGGATTACATTTATTGTATGGTTACAAAATATTAACCATAAATCGACGTGGCGTTTGACGCCATATTTTTCCCACATCGCGGGCGGATCGACAGTTGGGCGGGAAAAGTCAACGGATTCAGCCTATTGCACCGCAAAAGATCAAAAACACTATATATGGTATAGAACAAAAAAAGAACGACAGTGAGTCAGCGATTCGTCGCCGATTCGTTCCGAGAGTGTTCCAAAACTTGCCAGAGTGCTGATTTTTATCATTAATCAATTCTGAACGCGCGGCAAATGACACCGTCGTACGCGGGCCAGGCAGACTTTGTCTTGCAATTGCAATGAAGCGGATGCATGGATTGCCGCTTTCCAAGGTCCGGCGCCTGGCCGGACTCCCATGAAATGGACTGGACCCCTTGAAATCCGATCCCCAGAACTTGAGCGGCCGCGGCGTCACCGCGGTGCTTGGCCCGACCAATACCGGTAAGACCCACTACGCGATCGAGCGGATGGTGGCGCATTCCTCGGGTGTGATCGGCCTGCCTCTCAGGCTTCTGGCGCGTGAGGTCTATGGCCGCCTGGTGGACAAGGTCGGCGCCGCCAATGTCGCGCTGATCACCGGCGAGGAAAAGATCGCCCCGCCCAACGCCCGCTTCTCCGTCTGCACAGTCGAGGCCATGCCCGACGCGACCAAGGCGGCCTTCGTCGCCATCGATGAGGTCCAGCTCGCCGGCGATTTCGAACGCGGCCATGTCTTCACCGATCGCATATTGCACCTGAGGGGCCGCGAGGAGACGCTGCTGCTGGGTGCCGCCACGATGAAGCCGATCCTCACTCAGGTCCTGCCGGGCATCAACGTGGTCGAGCGGCCGCGACTGTCGCAGCTCTTCTATGCCGGATCGAAGAAGATCACCCGCCTGCCACATCGCTCGGCCATCGTCGCCTTCTCGGCCGACGAGGTCTATGCGATCGCCGAACTGGTCAAGCGCCAGCGCGGCGGTGCCGCGGTCGTCATCGGCGCGCTGTCGCCACGCACACGCAACAAGCAGGTGGAACTCTACCAGGCGGGCGACGTCGAATACATCGTCGCGACCGACGCCATCGGCATGGGGCTAAACCTCGATGTCGATCATGTCGCTTTTGCCCAGGACCGAAAATACGATGGCTTCCAGTACCGCAACCTGAATGCCGGTGAACTCGGCCAGATCGCCGGCCGCGCCGGCCGGCATCTCCGGGATGGCACGTTCGGCGTCACGGGCCAGACGCGGCCTTTCGACGACGAGCTGGTCAAGCGCATCGAAAGCCATGAATTCGACAATGTGAAAG
Source organism: Rhizobium sp. TH2 (assembly GCF_024707525.1). Lineage (NCBI taxonomy): Bacteria > Pseudomonadati > Pseudomonadota > Alphaproteobacteria > Hyphomicrobiales > Rhizobiaceae > Rhizobium > Rhizobium sp. TH2. The sequence continues at coordinate 5,178,702 of NZ_CP062231.1, forward strand.
TCATGCAGTGGCGGTCCAAGGTGCTCGACTATTCGACCCTTGCCACGCTCAAGGCGAGCCTCGAAGCGGCGCCGCGCATTTTTGGTCTGACCAAGGCATTGCCCTCGGACGATTTCCAGGCGTTGGAACATCTGTCGCGCTACCCTGATATTTTCGCGCTTGCCACGTCGCGCGAAAGGGTGGAAAAGCTCTGGGAGATTTGCGCGCTTCCGGATTACCGACGTATCACCTCGCTCCAGCATTCGGATCTGGTGGCGGCGATATACAAGGACATTGTTCGCCGCGGCGCCGTCGATGAAAGCTTCATGTCCGAGCAGGTTCGCCGGGCCGACAGGACCGATGGTGAAATCGATACGTTGTCAGCGCGTATTGCGCAAATCAGGACTTGGACCTATGTGTCCAACCGGCCGGGCTGGCTTGCAGATCCGGCACACTGGCAGGAAAAAACGCGCGATATAGAGGACCGTTTGTCCGACGCGTTGCATGAGAGGTTGACCAATCGCTTCGTTGATCGCAGGACATCTGTGCTCATGAAGCGCCTGAGAGAGAATACGATGCTTGAAGCGGAAATCAGTGTGAATGGCGATGTCTTTGTTGAAGGACATCATGTGGGGCAGCTATCCGGTTTCCGGTTCACGCTGGTCGGCAGTACCGACGGACAGGACCTGAAGGCGGTCGAGAACGCGGCGAGCAAGGCGCTCGCACTCGAGTTCGAGGCCCGCGCAGCGCGCCTGCATGCGGCCGGCAACAACGATCTCGCGCTGTCGAGCGACGGGCTGCTGCGCTGGCTCGGCGAGCCTGTGGGAAGGCTGACGCCATCCGACCACATCATGCGTCCGCGCGTGGTGCTGCTCGCCGACGAACTGCTTTCGGGCCACGCCCGCGAGCATGTGCAGGCCCGCATCGAGCGCTTCATCAACCACCATATCGCGACCGTGCTCAAGCCACTCGACGACCTGACGCGTGCGGAGGATCTCCAAGGCATCGCCAAGGGCCTGGCCTACCAGATCGCTGAAAATCTCGGCGTGCTGTTCCGCCGCGACATCACCGAAGAGGTGAAGGCGCTCGACCAGGAAGGCCGCGCCTCGATGCGCAAATACGGCATCCGGTTCGGCGCCTACCATGTCTTCATGCCGGCCCTGCTGAAGCCGGCGCCCGCCGAACTGATCACGCTGCTCTGGGCGCTCAAGAACGATGCACTCGACAAGCCCGGCTACGGCGACCTGATCCCGGCGCTCGCCGCCGGCCGGACCTCGATCGTCACCGACCATACCTATGAGCGCAACTTCTATCGCCTCGCTGGCTTCCGGTTCCTGGGCAAGCGCGCCGTGCGCATTGATATCCTCGAGCGCCTCGCCGATCTCATCCGCCCGCTTCTGCAATGGAAGCCGGGCGCTGCAAACCGTCCCGACGGCGCCTATGATGGCCGCCGTTTCATCGCGACGCCGGCGATGCTTTCGATCCTCGGCGCCACGGCCGACGATATGGAAGAAATCCTCAAGGGCCTCGGTTATCGCGCCGATAGCGTGACGGCCGACGAGGCCTCCGCGCATCTCGCTGCATCGGCACCAGCGCCGGCTGCTCCCGCTGCTGCAGAGACAGCAGACGTGACCGTTGCGATCGAGTCTGCTTCCGAAGTCGCTGATTCTGCTGCTGAGGCTGCTGTCGAAGGCGCTGCAGCCGAGGAAACCAAGGTCGAGGAGACTGCGACCGACGAAGCAGAGGTTGAAGGTGCCGCTGCCGAACCGGCGGATGCACCAGCCGAAGCCGAGATCATCACGGGAGACGCGGATGTTGCCGCCGAGGCAGCTGTCGAAGGCGCTGCAGCCTCGGAAACATCTGCTGAGGAGCCAAAGGACGAAGTTGTCGCCGCAGAGACAGAGACCGGAACTGAACCTGCTGCGGAAGCATCAACGGATGCCGCTGCTGCAATCGAGACGCCCGAAGAAAAGCGTGTGCTTCTCTGGCGTCCGGGTGGCGGCAAGCCGGAACAGCAAAATCGCGGCCATCGTCGCGAGGGTGGTCAGCGCCGCGAAGGTGGAGCACCCGCCGACGGCGCACGCCGCCCGGAACGCACCGGCGAAAACCGCCAGCCTAACCGCAATCGCGGCAACGGCAATGAGGAGCGCAAGGACAACAACCGTCCGCGCGAGGCCCGCGCCGGACAGCCGGGCGGCCAACCCGAACAGCCGCGCCAGAACCGCAACGACAACCGTCCGCGCAACAACAACGACCGCAATGACCGCAACGGCGACCGTCAGGATCGCGGACCGCGCCCCGAGCGTCACGGCAAGCCGCAGAACCAGAACTTCGAGGCGCGTCCGCCGCGCAAGGATAAGCCGGTCGATCCGGATTCGCCCTTCGCCAAGCTCGCGATCCTGAAGGAACAGATGAAGAAGTAGGATGGACCAGCCGTCGGCCCGGCAGCGCATCGATAAATGGCTGTTCTTTGCCAGGATCGCCAAATCCCGCACGCTGGCTCAGGGCTTGATCGAGGCAGGCCATGTCTCGGTCAATGGCGGGAAGGTCCGCCGGCCGAGCGCCGAGGTCAAGATCGACGACCGGCTTGAGGTGATCGTCGAGCGGCGCACCTACGTTCTGGTGGTGAAGGCGCCCGGTGACCGCCGGGGTCCCTACGAGGAAGCGAAACTCCTCTACGAAGACCAGTCGCCTTCGCCGGAGAAGCTGACGCCATTCGAGCAGGCGCAGCGCGTGCCCGGTGCCGGACGGCCCGAAAAGAAGGATCGGCGCGAACTCGACCGGCTGCGAGGACGGGATTCGTTCGGTGGCGACTGAATGTCGCACATAAAATGAGCGCTTCGCATTGCAGTATTGCATATTTTGCAATGCCGCTTTGGCCTTTCCTCAGCTTGCCAACATCACGCAAAGCCGATAGTGGACGGGTCAAACCGGCGGCCCCGACGCCGTTGGAACAAAAGACAATTCTCTGGAGCGTCACATGACATATGTCGTGACCGACAACTGCATCAAGTGCAAGTACACCGACTGCGTCGAAGTATGCCCCGTCGATTGCTTCTATGAGGGCGAGAACTTCCTCGTCATCCATCCCGACGAATGCATAGATTGCGGTGTGTGCGAGCCCGAATGTCCCGCCGAGGCAATCAAGCCAGATACCGAGTCCGGCCTGGACAAGTGGCTGAAAGTAAACGCTGATTTCGCTTCTATCTGGCCCAACATCACGCAGAAGAAGGAGTCTCCGTCTGACGCGAAGGAGTTCGACGGCGTCGAGGACAAGTTCGATAAATACTTCTCCGACAAGCCCGGCTCCGGCGACTGACAAGACCGGGACTAGAAATTTCGCTTTCGCCCGGAACAGTTCCGCGAGCGTGGCGTTTGCCCATCGCAGGTTTCGTAAAGAAATCTCTAACGACAGGCGCCGATTTGCTTCACCGTGGAGGTAACAGGCTTTACCATTTGTGACGGTCGCAAGGCGCAGCTTTGCGGCCCGTAAAGCAAATTATTGATTTCCACGGTTTTTTGTGCTAGATACAACGTCACTGATCCCGAGCGGGGCGCTGAGCGTCCTGAATCACGAAAGCAATGATCCCCAAATGCGGTTCTTTTGAAAATGCACCCGTCAGGTAGCCGGTTTCATTTGCGCCGTAGTCAAGTTTTGTTTGCACGAAATTAGCGGTTTCAGTCAGATACTATCGCGGGCATCCGCCCCATCCCGGCCCGACGAGGCCACCCGGTATTCCGGGAGTGTTAAGGGAGTTTGTGAAAAGCATGACAACCCAGATCAAAAAGACTGCAACGCGCCAGGGCTTCAAGACCGGTGAATCGATCGTTTATCCGGCACATGGTGTCGGCATGATCACCGCGATCGAGGAACAGGAAGTTGCAGGCATGAAGCTTGAGCTTTTCGTGATCGATTTCGAAAAGGACAAGATGCGCCTCAAGGTTCCGGTCGCGAAGGCCGTGAGCATTGGCATGCGCAAGCTGTCCGAGACCGACTTCGTCGAGCGCGCGCTCAAGGTCGTTCAGGGTAAGGCCCGTATCAAGCGCACCATGTGGTCGCGCCGTGCGCAGGAATATGATGCGAAGATCAATTCCGGCGACCTGATTTCCATTGCCGAAGTCGTCCGCGACCTCTTCCGCGCCGAGAACCAGCCGGAACAGTCCTATTCCGAGCGTCAGCTCTATGAACAGGCTCTCGACCGCATGGCCCGCGAAATCGCCGCCGTCAACAAGATGTCCGAAACCGAAGCCGTCCGCCTCGTCGAAACCAACCTCGCCAAGAGCCCGCGCCGCGCCGGCAAGGTGGAGGAAGAGGAACACGAAGAGGCCGCTTGAGACTTTTCACGAAACCCGCATGCAAGGACCCGGCTCGCAAAGCCGGGTTTTTTGTTGGCTGGTTCTGTCAGGCCTGGTTGAATATTCGCGGTAATCGGAGGGGTGCATGGCCGGCAAGAAATACAAACCTATATCTGAGTTCGTCGAGTTGCCTGAGTGGGGTGGCGGCTGCATCGCCACTGATCGTATCACTGTCGACGGGGCTCGTGTCGGCTACATGTACCGCGAGGAACCCATCGACGAACTGGACACCGGATGGCGGTTCCTGGCTGGTGATGAGGATGAAGAATACATGAACGACACCGCCAAGCACGGTGTTTATCGCGTCGAAACGATATTCAACTATGACCCGGGAATTCTGGGATATCTCCACGCGCCGGAAGGAAAGCGCTTCGAACTGGAATCCAATGGCCTGGGCTTTAGGGAGCTGGATGATGACAAGTAGAGGCGAGCCGTGAGAACGTAATACGGGCCGGACGCCTATTCCGCGACGATCTTCACCCGCTGACCAACCGTCAGGTTGGCGCCGATCGGCAGGCCGTTGAGAAGGCGGAACAGTTCGACCTTGCGGTCCGTGCCGAGCATACGATTGGACATGGTCTGCACCGTCTCGCCCGTCTGGACAGTGACCACCCGTATGCGCAGCGGCTTGAGCTTGGCAGCCTCGCCGGGGCTCATGCGCCGGAAGGTGGTGCGAAGCTTGGAGGCGGTCGCATTGAGCTCGTCGGTCCTGCCGGTCGGCACCGCGGTCAGGAACCGGTAGATCTTCTGGCCGTTGCGCACCACGGTCACGTCGAAATCCCAGCGGTCGGCGGAGGCGCGTGCGGTGGCGGCTGGCATGCCGTTGACATAGCCGGCGCGGATGGTCTCGGGCTGCAGCCCGGTCACCCAGCCGCTGCCGATATAGTCCGTCAGGCTGCCGCCGGCCTTGTCATCGACCAGGTCGAAGCGCACGGCGATATCGCCGGGACCGGTGGCCATGACGGCTTCGGCCTTGTTATCGATGCGGAAACCGGCCGGCACCTCGAAGCGGATCGCCAGGTTGGCATGCAGGAAGGTCTGGCCGCGCACATAGCCCTCCTGGGGGCTGTCGCCATAGAGCAGACCTTCGATGCCATCGAGGAAGTAATCGGTGCCCTTGTCGCCCACCTTGCCATCCATGCCGAAGGCACGCGCGTGACGGCGCGCCAGTTCGACGCGCTGCGGCGTCGAGGGATGGCTCGACAGGAAGTCCATGCTCGGGTCGGAATCGGCGAGCGACGCATTGAACCTGCTATAGGCACCCATTGCATCGAGGAAGCGCGCCGCCGCATAGGGGTCGTATCCCGCCTCCCCCAGCATCCGGACGCCGATCACATCGGCCTGCAGTTCCTGGTTGCGGGAAAAGGCCGCAAGCCGCAGCTTCTGCCGGGCGATCGCCTGCTTGCCGGCGATCGGCGACGAGAGCACCTCGGCCACGACGCGGCTTTCGATCACCGCCGCCTCTTCCTGCCTCTGGCGCTCGATGCCGTGATTGGCGGTGACGTGCGCCATTTCGTGGCTGAGCACGGCGGCCACTTCCGACGCGTCGGTCGCGAGCGCCAGCAAGCCGCGCGTGACATAGACATAGCCGCCCGGCAGCGCGAAGGCGTTGATCGCCGGGGAATTGAGGATCGTGATGCGGTAGGACTGGTTCGGGTTTTCCGAAACCTGCGTCAGTGCGCCGGTGATTCGCGCCACCAGCTGCTCGGTCTTCACATCGCGGTATTCGCCGCCATAGGAGGCGACAATGCGCGGATGCTCGCGCGCGCCCATCTCGGCGCGCGGATCGTTCTTCTGGACCTCATCGACGATCTGCGGCTTGTTGGACGGGGCGACACTCGGCTCATAAGTGTCGAGAAGGCTCTCGCAGCCCGATAGAAGGATGGACGCCGCAACCACCGATAGGACACGGCTTGCGAACGCCGTGTGCGCCCTTTTGCGAAGGGGCAAACCGGCCGTTGCAGAATTGATTTCGGTCATGGAAGGCGTAAAGCGCAGAGCCCTGTCCTTTTCAATCGTGGTGGGTCCTTCACCAACGAGGCACCATTATCCGATTTCAACTCTTTTTGCATAGCACAAATTATCGGAGATCGGGGCGAAACTGGGATTTGATTCCGCCCTTTTTGAGGCTTGAGGCGAAATTCAGCGAGTCTGTCCGCGCGCCGCCAACCACTCGTCCTGGCTTCCGGAAAAGCCGATCCGGCCGTCGCGAATCTCGATCACGCGGCCGGCGATTCGCGCGATTTCCCTGATATCGTGGCTGATCATCAGCACCATCATCCTGGTCTCGCGCTGCAGCTCGACGACGAGATCGCCCATGGCTTGTCGCAGATCCTCGTCGAGGCTGGCAAAGGGCTCGTCGAGCAGCAGGAACGGCCGATGCCGCACCAGCGCGCGGGCAAAGGCGACGCGCTGCCTCTCGCCACCCGAAAGCGCCTGCGGCATGCGCTTTTCGAAGCCGGCAAGCCCGACCTTGGCGAGCGCCTCTGATATATCCGAGGATTGTTCGGACGTGAGCTTCAGCCTGGGCGATATGCCGAGTGCGATATTGGTCGCGACATCGAGATGCGCGAAGAGATTGTGATCCTGGAAAATATAGGTGAGCGGGCGCTCGCCTGGGCTGCGGCCAATCATGTCTGCGTCATCAAGCAAGATCTTGCCCGCGTCAGGCGCGACGAAGCCGGCGATCAGATGAAACATGGTCGATTTGCCCGCCCCCGATGGCCCCGTCACCGCGACGATGCCACCACCCGAGAGGGCGAGGTCATAGACGAAGCGCCGTCCCTCATAGCCGATCATGACATTGTCGAGCCTGATCTCGGGCGTCATGCATCATCTCCAAGCCTTGAACTTTCCAGCCTGACCGAGGGCAGTGTCAGCAGAAAACAGATCACGCCAAGGATCAGCGACAGTCCCGCCGCATCCATCGACCGGTAGCTGCCGAGGCTGGCATAAAGCAGCGAGGGCAGGGTGATGAAATTGTCCGATCCGAAAAGTGCCACCGCGCCGAGATCGCCGAACGACAGTGCCGCCGCGAATGAGAACGCCGTCAGCAGCGGCGCCCGCATGACCGGCCAGTCCACGATCCGGAACCGTGGAAACCCGGAAATGCCAAGGCTCGCGGAAAGCCTCGCGGTGCGCTTGAGATGGGTCGTGAGTTCCGGCGCGATGATCCGCGCCGCGAAGGGCAGTGCCATGCCCATATTGATCAGCACGACGAGAATGGGGCCCGCACCATCGGCCATGCCGAAACTGAGCAGGATCAGGAACCAGCCGGAGCCGAGCGCCAGCGGTGGAATGAGCAGCATGAATTCCGGAAAGCGGAACAGAAGCTTAAAGGCACCGGACCGCGCCGACAGGCTCGCCTCGGCGCGCGCCATCGCATAGGTCAATATGGTCGCGAGCAATCCAGCTGAGAGCGCAATCGTCAGGCTGGTACGCAGCGCCTGCCAGAATTTTGGGTCCGCGAGCAATCCGGCGAGGTTCGAGCGAAGCCCTGCAAGGACGATTGCCAGGATCGGCGCACCGACAAAGGCGAGGAAGACGCCGAGTGTGGCACCATCTATCAGCCGCGCGCCCATCGCCCCTGCATCCGGACGAAATGGTCGCCCCGATGCGCCGCGTCGGTCTTCTTCGGGATCGGGAAACAGCCGGAGCAGCCAGAAGATCACCGCCGTCAGGGCAAATTGCGCGAAACTCAGTATCATCGCCCGCGCCGGATCGAATTCGAATTTCAGCGCCTGATAGATGGCGACTTCCAGCGTCGAATTCTGTGGCCCGCCGCCGAGCGTCAGGATGATGGTGAAGCTCGTGACGCAGAGCATGAAGATCAGCCCCGCAATGCCGGGTATGACGCGGATCAAAGCCGGCCATTCCACGAAGCGGAAGAGCGACGAGCGCGGCAACCCCAGGCTTGCGGCCAGCCGCCACTCGTCGCGCGGTACGCGTTCCAGCGCCTTGAGCATCAGCCGCGCCGCGAGCGGCAGATTGAAAAAGACATGCGCGAGCAGGATGCCCGACAGGCCATAGATCGAAAGCCGGCTGGAGAATCCTAGCGTAGCACCGATATCGTTGACCAGCCCCGTGCGACCCCAGATTTCCAGGAGCCCGAAGACGGCAGGCAGAACCGGCAGGCCGAGCGGCAGGATCATCAGCGCCAGCACGAATTTCCGCCCGGGAAAAGCCGGCCGCCGCGCCATCGCCAACGTGAGGGGAAGCGCAAACATCACCGACAGCAGTGTCGAAAACACCGCCTGTTCGATGGTGAAGATGAATATCCGGGCAAGGTAGTCGAAGGGCGGCCAGCTTGACGCGGCCGCGCTTGCCAGCAACATGGCGAAAGCGGCGAGGCAGAAGGCGGCGAGGAGCGTCAGCCCCACGCCGCCTGCACTGACCCAGAACCGTCTTTCGCCAGCGGCTTCGATCATTGGCCGCTCGTCGCCGCAAGCCACTCGTCGATATAGGCCTTGCGGACCTTGGCGGATTCGTCCGGCGTCATCGACAGCGTGATCTTGGGATGCACGAGCTTGTCGAATACCGGGTTGAGGGGCGTCGAGGTCTTGGCGACCGGCATCATCCAGTTGTTCTCGGGGATGATGTCCTGGAATTCCGGGCTGATCATGAACTTCACGAAGCTACGCGCAAGCTCCTCGTTCTCCGTCTTGGTTATCGCCGCGACCTCGATCTGGATCGGGTGACCCTCGGAGAACTCCGCCGCCTGATAGCGGTCATTCTTCTCGGCGATCATATGGTAAGCCGGCGAAGTGGTGTAGCTGAGCACCATCGGCGCCTCGCCCTTGGTGAACAGGCCATAGGCCTCCGACCAGCCTGGCGTCACCGTCAGGATGCGCTTGGAGAGCTTCTTCCACGCCTCCGGCGTTTGGTCACCATAGACGGCCCGCATCCAGTAGATGAAGCCGAGACCCGGCGTGGATGTGCGCGGATCCTCGAGGACGATCTTCTCGTCGGGATTGCCTTCGACCAGTTCCTTCAGGCTCTTCGGCGGGTTCTTGACCGTCTGGGTATCATAGATCACGGCGAAATGGCCGTAGTCATAGGGCACGAAGACAGGATCGCTGAAATCGCCCGGCACTATGACGCCTGACGTGTCGATGCCGTGATCGGCGAGCAGACCCGTCGCCTTGGCTTCCTCGATCAGGTTGGTATCGAGCCCGAGCACGATATCGGCCTTGGTCGCGCCGCCTTCCATTTTCAGCCGCGTCAGCAGCGCCACGCCATCGGCGAGGCTCACATATTCGACCGTGCACGCGCAGGTCTTCTCGAAGGCAGCCTTGACCTTCGGTCCCGGACCCCATTCGGAGGTGAAACTCTCATAAGTGTAAATGGTCAGCGTCTGGGCGGATGCCAGAACGGGTGACAATACGGCCATGGCCGCAGCAAGCATAAGCGAAATTCCGCGCATCAGCGCCTCCTTGGTTTCCAATTGACATGGGAATAGGGCGCTGGTTCGCAGGCGTCTAATCCCTCCGCCGGTATGAGCCGGATCAGGTTCCGCGGGTTGGTGGAGACCACCTCTCAGCCCCGGGCCGAATTCGACCGAAGGCACCCCGTTAGAGCGATGCGAGGTTTAGACCGTCGTCAGACGCTTGGCAAGGAGATATGATGGAGCGGCTCAGAGGGCCCTCCCGCAATATATCGGTACTTTCGCACTGTTCAGGCTTAGCGTCTTTTTCAGCCAGCTGTCGTCAGGCGTCTGGCGAACTGACTTGCGGCGAAATATAGGTGCGAAGATAAGCGATTATCTTCGCAAACCTTTTGATCCCTGGCATCGGATCCTTTTCCGATCGCCAGATTTTCCACAAATCGGGCTTCAAGTATTCCGCGGGAATTTCTCCCTCTAAGAGAGCCAGCGCGCCGAGCGCCCAGTCCTGATCAAATTCTTGATCGTTGATGGGAAGGTGAGTGTCGAGATAGCGACGCAAAGCAGCCGCACACTCATCAGTACCGATGAGTGCCAGCGCCACGCAATATCCCTGTCCATGGCCACCTTGGCTAAGCAGTCTATCTATCCGAGGAACAAATTGTTCCCTGAATGTAAGACCTATGAACCAAGGGGCGCAGAGGCGGTCGCGCCAATCACCCGAATTTAGAAGTCGCTCAATTTGTGCATCCGAGATTTCCCTCGCCACTTTCAGAAGCGACGACATGAAGGTGTCTCGCTCAGAGGCAGCGTCCAAGAACAAGAAGTTGCCGTGCATGACACGCATATGGAAAGGCCAGACGTACCTTTCCTCTTCAGCAGCGATTCCAACCAGTTCCTGCACCATGGATTACCTAATCAACCACGCTTAGCTCACTCCCGCCCATCGCTAAGGTGAGGTGTCGAATGAATCAAGATCTTGAGAAAGGCTCTTGCGCGTGGTGGACGTCCTCACAAACCTCTGCTCCGTCAGCACCTGCCCCCACTGATCGCCGAACCATTCCTCGGTCAGCGCGAAGCTGGCACCTTCATACAACTTTCGCGCGGCGTCCAGCCCCTTGAACGTCCAAAGATGCGCTTCCGCAAAGCCCTTGATATCGCAAAACTTAATCGCCGCTTCCACCAGCCGCCGCCCCGTCCCCGCCCCCCGCAGCCCGTCGTCCACGATCACCCACCTCACATGCGCCTTGCCCTCGCCGAGATCTTCGCCATCGACGGCGATCGAACCGACGATCTCGCCCGCCTGCACCGCGAGCCACAGCCTGTTCATCGGCCGGTCGAGCCGCTGGCTGAATTCCGCCACGCCTGATGCAACGCGGGCCTCGAAGTACGAGCTCATATTCCAGTCGCGGGCATAATAGCGGCCATGCATTTCGGCGATACGACCGATCGCACCAGGCAGGAATCCTTCGTGGATATCGACCGGCAGCGCCTTGTCGTCAGGCTTCGCCCGGATCATCTGCAGGGCCGAGGCATAGGCCGAGAGGCCGCCAACGGTCTGGCTGCGGGCCTGTGCATTCATGGTATGCAGCGCGCGGCCGACCTTCTGGTTGGCGAAGCGGTCGATATCGTCGAGCAGCGCGCGACCCGCATCCGTCAGCGACAGAATCTTGGCGCGGCCATCGGCCCGGCTCGGCGCCTCTATCACCAGACCGCGCTCCACGAGCCGGCCAAGCAGACGACTGATCGTCGACTTCTCCAGCAGCAGCATCTGGCCCAGTTGGTTGGCGGTCATCTCGGTTCGATCACCGATCTCGATGAGCGCATGCACGGCCGAGGGCGAGAGGTCGGTCTCGGCCAAGGTCGGCTGCATGAAGCCGAGTTCGCGCACCATTTTTCGCGACGCGTCGCGGACGGAAAGGATGTCGGCATGTCTCAGCGCTGCACTCATCATCAGCCTCAATATAGTTGCGCCGTACAACTATATTTCATCCCGCCCCACATGACAAGAGGGTTGAAAGTGGTCACGATAGCCCTACATCGACCGTACCGCTTTTCGGCCAATGCGCTTGAAATCAGCCGGATGCACGGATAAACGAAGCCAGCTTCATCATCCGCGACATCACGAAAGCCAGGAACATGACGACACGCAAGCTCTTACTTCTCCCCGGTGACGGCATCGGCAAGGAAACCATGGCCGAAGTCCGCAAGTTCATCACGCTGATGAACGAGAAATACGGCGCCGGTTTCGCGACCGATGAAGGCCTGGTCGGCGGTTCGGCTTACGATGCGCATGGCGTGGCGATTTCGGAAGAGGACATGGCCAAGGCGATGGATGCGGACGCGGTGCTGTTCGGCGCCGTCGGCGGCCCGAAATGGGATGGCGTGCCCTATGACGTCCGTCCGGAAGCCGGCCTGCTGCGCCTGCGCAAGGACCTGGCGCTGTTTGCCAATCTCCGTCCGGCGATCTGCTATCCGGCGCTGGCGACCGCGTCCTCGCTCAAGCCTGAGATCGTCGAAGGCCTCGACATCCTCATCGTCCGCGAACTCACCGGCGGCGTTTATTTCGGCTCGCCCAAGGAAATCATCGATCTCGGCAACGGCCAGAAGCGCGGCATCGACACCCAGGTCTATGATACGTTCGAGATCGAGCGCATCTCGGCCGTCGCCTTCGAACTCGCCCGGAACCGCAACAACAAGGTCTGCTCGATGGAGAAGCGCAACGTCATGAAGTCGGGCGTTCTGTGGAACGAGGTGGTGACCGCCACCCATAAGGAGAAGTTCTCCGACGTCAAGCTCGAGCACATGCTGGCCGATGCCGGCGGCATGCAGCTGGTGCGCTGGCCCAAGCAGTTCGACGTCATCGTCACCGACAACCTGTTCGGCGACATGCTGTCGGATATCGCCTCGATGCTGACCGGCTCGCTCGGCATGCTGCCTTCCGCCTCGCTCGGCGCGCCGGACCCGAAGACCGGCAAGCGCAAGGCGATGTACGAGCCAGTGCACGGCTCGGCACCCGATATCGCCGGCCAGGGCATCGCCAATCCGATCGCCATGATCGCCTCCTTCGCCATGTGCCTGCGCTATTCGTTCAACATGATCGCCGAGGCCGATCGTCTCGAAAAGGCGATCGCCAATGTGCTCGACCAGGGCATCCGAACCGGCGACATCATGGCCGAAGGCGCACGCCAGGTCGGCACATCGGAAATGGGCGATGCGATCCTCGCGGAATTCGAAAAACTCGCAGCCTGAATGAAGGGAAGGGACCGCTTTGACTGACCACGGCGTGGAAAAGAAACCCGGCCCCTTCGCCGCCCTGCGACAGCACTATCGCGACACTCGGCCGGACCACCGTCCGGTACCGGTCGTGCTGCCGCTCCTGGTCGTCACGGCGCTCGCCGTCGCCGCCTATCTCCTGCTCGATCCCCATGCCGCATCGATGTACGACGCCTGGCCGGACTGGGTGCGGAAGCCGGCGCGTTTTTTCACCGATCTCGGCAAATCGTGGTGGATCATCACCGGATCGGTGGTCGTCATCATCGCTGGCATTCTGCTGCGACAGTTTTCCAGCAACGAAGGCCGTCGGCGACTGGGGGCACAGGTGATCGCGATGGCCACCTATGTGCTTGCCTCTGTTGCGATCTCCGGCCTGATTTCCAACCTCGTCAAGCGCGCCATCGGCCGGCCGCGGCCGGAAATGTTCGGCGATCACGGGCTGTTTACGCTCAATCCCTTCGCGCACGACTCGGCGTTCGAGAGCTTCCCCTCGGGCCACGCCACGACAGACGGCGCCTTCTGGACGGCACTGGCGCTGCTCTATCCGCCGCTCCGCTGGCCGTTCCTGATCGTTGGCTTCTATCTGGCGCTGACCCGCATTTTCGTCAGCGCGCATTATCCGTCTGATGTGCTTGTCGGCTTCGGCTGGGGCATGTGGTTCGCCTTCCTCATGGCGGTACTCTTCGCCAGGCATGGCCTCGTGTTTTCCCACAAGGACGGCAAGCTCGCCAAGCTGATCTGATTCCACCGGCAAATCCACAAAGAAAAACCCGGCGCAATCGCTTGCGCCGGGAGGGAGAGCAGGTTGCCCGGCTCGCAGGGATCAGTTGGCGTTTAGGTCCTTGCCCTTGGTCTCGGGGAGGAAGAGGACGCCGATAATCAGCGTGATCACGGCAATCACGATCGGATACCAGAGGCCCGCATAGATGTTGCCCTGGGCCGCGCTGATGGCGAAGACCACCGCTGGCAGAAGACCGCCGAACCAGCCGTTGCCGATATGGTATGGTAGCGACATGCCGGTATAGCGGATGCGGGTCGGGAACATCTCGACCAGCAGCGCCGCGATCGGGCCGTAGACCATGGTCACGTAGATTACGAGCACGGTCAGGATCGCGATCACCTGGAACCAGTTGATCTGCGCCGGATCAGCGAAGATCTTGAACTCGCCACCACCCGGCACCTTGTACACCGGCAGTTCGGCCGCACCGTTGAGTTCGGCAGCGGTGGCGATCTTGTCACGGATCATCTTGGCCGCCGGTAGCGTCTCCGGCGGCGTCGCCTTGATCTGTTCCTCGGTGAGGTTCAGTTCAGGATTAGCGGCAACGAAAGCGGCGAGCTTCGGTTCGGCAACCATGGCTGCACCGCGGGTCAGCGGATAGCCGGCGGCCTTGAGGGCGGTGTAGGTCGCCTTCTGGAACTTCGCCGTGTTTGCCTTGGCCTGGTCACCCGAGTTGACGAAGCTCGGGATCACGGCCTCGCCGATCTTGATGTTTGTGACCGTGCCCGCTGGCGCCGGCACGATCTCGTACTCGACCGAGTTCTTCGCGAGGAAGTCCGTCGCCACGTCGCACGAGGTGATGAACTTGCTGGTGCCGGTCATGTTGAACTGGAACGAGCAATCCGCAGGATCGGCCGTCACAGTCGCCTTGATCGACTCCTGCGCATTGTAGAGCGCCGGGTTACCCGCATAGGTCAGAGCCTTGAACAGCGGGAAGTAGGTGAGTGCCGCCAGCAGCAGACCCGCCATGATGATCGGCTTGCGGCCGATCTTGTCGGAGAGCCAGCCGAACACCACGAAGAAGATCGTGCCGATGGCGAGCGAGGTCGCGACCATGATGCTGGCATCGCGGAGATCGATCTTCAGCACGCTCTGCAGGAAGAACAGGGCATAGAATTGACCGGAATACCAGACGACAGCCTGGCCCATGACCGCACCGACAAGCGCGAGCAGGGCGATCTTGGCATTCTTCCACTGGCCGAACGCTTCGGTGAGCGGTGCCTTCGAACCCTTGCCCTCTTCCTTCATCTTTAGGAAGGCGGGCGACTCGGAAAGCTGCATGCGGATCCAGACGGATACGCCGAGCAGAACGGCCGACAGAAGGAACGGGATGCGCCAGCCCCATTCGGCGAAATCGTCCCTGCTCATGGTCGCCTGGACGATCAGGATGACAACCAACGAGAGGAACAGGCCTCCGGTCGCCGTCGTCTGAATCCAGGACGTGTAGTAGCCGCGCTTGTCGTTGGGCGCGTGCTCCGCGACATAGGTGGCCGCACCGCCATATTCGCCGCCGAGCGCCAGGCCCTGCAGCAGGCGCAGCACGATCAGGATGATCGGCGCCGCGATGCCGAGGGTCGCCGATCCGGGCAATAGACCGACAAGAAACGTCGAGGCGCCCATGATCAGGATGGTGACGAGAAAGGTATATTTGCGGCCCACGAGGTCGCCCAGGCGACCGAAGACCAGCGCACCGAACGGGCGCACAAGGAAGCCCGCCGCAAAGGCGAGCAGCACGAAGATCGTGCGGGTGCCTTCTGGATAGGAATTGAAGAAGGCAAAGCCGATGTAAAGGCCCAGCGAACCATAGAGATAGAAATCGTACCATTCGAACACGGTACCGAGCGAGGAAGCGAAGATAACTTTCTTCTCTTCCCGGGTCATGCCCCGTGATTCACCGGCAGTGACGGCGATATCAGCCATTTGGAAAATCCTCCAGTTTGAGCGCCGCCAGTCCCCCTCCTCAAGGTTTCCTCCACGGCATGCTGCTGAATCTGCCAGAATTCGGCCACAAACGGCAGCGCTGCTTTGGGATTATGACTAAGGTATTAGGTGCGGCGCAGCGCTTTCGGCATCTGGCCGCGCAACGTCGCGCGACAAAAGAATCGCGCCCGCGTTCCCAGGGGAACTTGACTTTGGACCGGAAAACCATCATCAAGCCCTTCGAAAAAGGAACCTGTCATGGTCGGCCGCGATAACGCATGCCAAATCATATCAGCGCTGGATGCCCAATCCGGCGAGCGTTCGCTTTTTTCTCCGGCATTCAAAACCCGGGCCACCAAAACGACGACGAAAACCGTCTGACGTTCCTGGCCCGCCGCTCTCTCCCCGGCTCATGGTCGGGAGCGGAACCCGGCGCGGGCTGATGCCGCGCAAGGTTCGAAACTCCAAGCAACCTGCGGAGAGAGAAGAAAGAGACGAAGTAAAATGGGTTTCAAGGTAGCAGTGGCAGGAGCGACCGGCAATGTAGGCCGCGAAATGCTCAACATCCTGTCCGAGCGCGATTTTCCGGTCGATGAAGTGGTGGCGCTGGCATCCAGCCGCTCGCTCAACACCGAGGTTTCCTTCGGCGACAAGACGTTGAAGGTCAAGAACCTCGAGAACTACGATTTCGCCGGCACCGATATCTGCCTCATGTCGGCCGGTGGCGCCGTGTCGCTCAAGTATTCGCCCCAGATCGGCAAGCAGGGCTGCGTGGTCATCGATAACTCGTCGGCCTTCCGCTACGAGCAGGACGTGCCGCTGATCGTGCCCGAGGTCAATCCCGATGCGATCATGGGCTTTTCCAAGCGCAACATCATCGCCAACCCCAACTGCTCGACGGCCCAACTGGTCGTGGCGCTGAAGCCGCTGCATGATTTCGCCAAGATCAAGCGCGTCGTCGTCTCGACATACCAGTCTGTGTCGGGCGCTGGCAAGGAAGGCATGGACGAGTTGTTCCACCAGACCCGCGCGGTCTTCGTGGCCGATCCGGTCGAATCCAAGAAGTTTACCAAGCGCATCGCCTTCAACGTCATTCCGCATATCGATAGCTTCATGGAAGACGGCTATACGAAGGAAGAGTGGAAGGTGCTTGCCGAGACCAAGAAGATCCTCGATCCCGCGATCAAGGTCACATGCACCGCCGTGCGCGTGCCGGTGTTCATCGGTCACGCGGAATCGGTCAATATCGAGTTCGAGCGCGAGATCACCGCCGAGGAAGCCCGCAACATCCTGCGCGACGCGCCGGGTTGCCAGGTCATCGACAAGCATGAGAACGGCGGCTACATCACGCCTTACGAAAGTGCCGGCGAAGATGCGACCTTCATTTCGCGCATCCGCGAGGATGCCACGGTCGAGAACGGCCTGAACATCTGGGTCGTCTCCGACAACCTGCGCAAGGGTGCCGCGCTCAACGCCATCCAGATCGCGGAATTGATGGTCAATCGCGGCCTATTGAAGGCAAAGTGATACAGAAACAAGATTCTGCCAACCTTGATGGAATAAATCCCCCGCGAGAAACGTTGTCTCGCGGGGTTTTGTCTTGAAGAATCCGGATGCGCTGCTATGAGACGGCCAGCGAATCAGCATCCAGACAGAACGCGGACAAGCTGAAGAGGGATTTTCATGTTCATCGCAAAGAATGTATGCGTGTCACTCGCATTGGCCACGGCCATTTGCGCCGGAGGCTCTCAAGCCTGGGCGGCGTCCTGTTCGAAGACGGCGGCCGGCTTCGACGAATGGAAGGGCGAGATCCGAGGCGAAGCGATTTCCGCCGGCGTTAGCGAACGGACCGTCGATAAGGTTCTCGCCAGCGTCTCCTACAGCAAGGCGACCATCCGCGCCGATCGAGGCCAGAAGAGCTTCAAGCTGTCGCTCAATGAATTCCTCCGCAAGCGCGGTGCGACAACCATCGTCTCGCGCGGCAAGAAGATGAAAGCGACGAACGCCAAGCTGTTTGCAGCACTCGAACAGCGCTACGGCGTACCGGCCGGCCCGCTGATCGCCATCTGGGGCATGGAAACCGGCTTCGGCGGCTTCATGGGCAGGGAGCACACGCTCTCGGCCGTGGCGACACTCTCCTTCGATTGCCGCCGGACGGATTATTTCACCGATCAGTTCATGGCTGCCCTGAAGCTCGTCGACGCGGGCAACCTGCAGGTCAACGCGCGCGGCGCGGCGCATGGCGAAATCGGCCAGACGCAGTTCCTGCCGAAGAACGTGCTGAAATTCGGCGTCGATGGCGACGGCAATGGCCGGATCGACATGGTCGGCTCCAAGACCGACGCGCTCGCCTCGACGGCGAACTTCCTGCGCGGCCATGGCTGGAGCGCCGGCGGCGGCTACCAGCCGGGCCAGGCGAACTACGGCGCGATCCAGGGCTGGAACGCAGCCAGCGTTTACCAGCAGGCGATTGCCCTGATGGGTGCGCAGATCGACGGCGAGACGCAGTAAGCCTCGCCCCGCATCATCGTCCAAAGGCGGCTGCGGCCGCCTTTTTTATTGATTGTGCAACTAGAGCGTTTCATTGTTAAATGGAAGCAGTTCTGCCGGAGCAGGTTTTCGTCAGGACCAAGGCGGCGGGCGAGCGTCGTACCCATAGGTACGGCCGAGGCCGGCGCCGCAGGTCATGGCGGAAAGATGCCCGGCCCTTCGGGTTGGCTGAAACGGGCCGGCTGATCGACAGGCCGGCTTGACCGTAGAGCTTTGGCTACGACACGCGCCGGCCGGTCGACCATCCGACTCCGTTTGAGCCACAGAACTGATTCCATTTAACAATGAAGCGCTCTAGGGCCGCTTGAAATCGCCGGTCTTCGGATCCATGACCCAAAGCTCGCCGGTCGAGATATCGAACCAGGCGCCGGACAGCGTGATCCGCTGCTTTTCCTGCAGGATGCGGACACAGGGGAAGGTCAGAAGGTTCTCGATCGAGATGCGGATCGAGATGCGTTCCAATGAACGTTGGCGCTCGGATGCCGTCATCGATTTGTACTGCGTGACCTCTTCGGCGGCCGGCCGCAGCATGCTCATCCACTTGCCGATGAAATCGCCCGGCGACAGCGGTTCGCCGCCCTGGTTGAGGGCTGCATGGATGCCGCCGCAGCGGCCATGGCCCATGACGACGATTTCACGGATCTTGAGCGACTGCACCGCGAATTCGAGCGCTGCCGAGGTGCCGTGATTCTGGCCGTCGGGCGCATAGGGCGGAACAAGATTGGCGACGTTGCGCACCACGAAGAGTTCGCCCGGGCCACAGTCGAAAATGGTCTCGGGCGCCGAGCGTGAATCGCAACAGGCAATGACCATCGTCTTCGGAGTCTGGCCGGTTTCGGCGAGCTGGCGATATCGTCCCGACTCGGCCGAATAGCGGCCTTCCATGAAACTCCGGTAGCCATCGAGCAGATGTTCGGGAAACTGATCCATATTCGCTCCTTGCAATGCCTATTTTTTCTTCGCCCGTGACGGATGCAGCAACTGGCGAAGCTGCACCATGGCCATGGGGTTAAGAAAACTTGAGTAGTCTTCGGAAAGCATCAATTCGTCGGCGCCGCGCTTGACCGAACGGGCAAGAATCTCGAACACCGCCGCCGTTGTCATCTGCAGCGCCCGCTCCTCGCTCTCGCCCTTCAGGAGGCGAGCGAGAAACAGCGCGGATGTCAGGTCGCCCAGCCCGTTCGGCGCGTCGCCGACCATGCGGTGCTCGGCGAGCAGCGCCACCCGATCGGTCAGGAGCAGATTGCCGATGCCGCCAGCCATCATCGGCACCGCCGATGTGACGAGAACCTTGCCCGGCCCCAGCGCCAGTGCCGCCTCGATGATCTGCGCATTGCTGTCGAGGCTTGCCCCAGAGAGCCAGCCGAGCTCGTAGCGATTAGGCGTCGCGATATCGGCAAGCGGAAGCAGTTCGTCGCGAATGGCTTCAGCGATCGCGACAGGCACATAGAGGCCACCTGAATCGCCGATCACCGGATCGCAGGCATAGATGAGACCCGGATTCTTCTCCTTGAGCCGGCGGATCATCCGCGCCACCGGCGCGACCTGTACGGCACTGCCGAAATAGCCGGTGATCACTGCGCGGATATGCCCCGACCAGCGGGAATCCGTCATGTCCTCGATCGCGGCAGCGAACTGCCCGTCCGGCGTCGCGATGCGCGTGGAAGGACCATGTCCGGGGTGCCAGGGCAGGATGACCGTGGGGAGCGACCAGACGGGAAAGCCCATGGTTTCAAGCGCGAACACGACGGCCCGGTTGCCCACCGCGCCGCGCACGACATGGCTGGATATCGCCACGATTTCCGCCGGGCTGCCGCTATCCATTTCGATCCACTCCCTGATATCAGTTTCAATTGCCGCAGTGCAACAGATTGTCAATCAAATTCGTGGTCGGATGCCGGAAGCCGCTTGTCTTGATAACGTCGCCGCAAAGTGCAACTCTGACACCTGGAGCCGAAATGCGGGGAAATTCAAGTGGCTGACGGAACCTCTCAACCGGAACGCGCCGTACCGAAACGCGCGATTTTCGGATGGATGATGTTCGACTGGGCCGCCCAGCCGTTCTTCACCGTCGTCATCACCTTCGTCTTCGGCCCCTATTTCGCTGCCCGCATGGCGGCTGATCCTACGGCCGGCCAGCTCGCCTGGAGCAATGTTGGAATTGTTTCCGGCATTGCCATCGCGGTGTTGTCTCCCATTCTCGGCTCGATCGCCGACGAGACTGGAAACCGCAAGCACTGGATCGGCTTCTTCGCCGCGATCAAGATCGTATCGCTGCTGTTGCTCTGGTATGCTGTACCCGGCAGTTCACTGCTCGCCATCGGCCTTCTCATCGTGCTCGCCTCCATCGCTGCGGAGTTCTCGATCGTCTTCAACGATTCCATGATGACACGGCTGGTCGATAGCAAGAGTGTCGGCAAGATCTCCAACATTGCCTGGGGCCTCGGCTATGCAGGCGGATTGATCGCGCTCTTCTCCGTTCTGTTGCTCCTGGCTGGGAGCCCAACGACTGGAAAAACGATCATAGGTATTACGCCGCTCTTCGGGCTTGATCCAGCCCAGGGCGAGGACGCGCGTATCACCGGGCCGCTCGCGGCGATCTGGTACTTCATCTTCATCCTGCCGATGTTCTTCTTCACGCCGGACAGTTCGAAGCACGTTTCCCTTGGCGGCGCTGTCGGCCGGGGCCTGACTGAACTCGGCGTAACCCTCAAGGACCTTCTACGGCGTACCGGGCTCCTGAAGTTCCTGATCGCCCGAATGATCTTCCAGGATGGCATCAACGGCCTGCTGTTCCTCGGCGGCGCATTTGCCGCCGGCATGTTCGGCTGGCAGACAACGGAAATCGGCCTGTTCGGCATCATGCTGGCCTTCGTCGCCATCTTCAGCTGCCTTATCGCCGGTTATCTCGATGCCCGCCTGGGATCCAAGGCAATCATCATGATCTGCCTGATCCTGCTGATCATCGCCACGACAGGCATCATTTCGACCGGTCCGGGATTCACCCTGTTCGGCCTTGCACAACTGTCGAGCGACGACAGCGGCGGACTGTTCGGCACGATGGCGGAAAAGGTCTACATCCTCTACGGCCTGCTGATTGGCATTGCTTTCGGACCGGTTCAGGCCTCCTCGCGATCCTATCTCGCCAGGAGCGTCAGCGTCGAGGAAGCCGGCCGCTATTTTGGCATCTACGCGCTCTCCGGCCGGGCGACATCCTTCCTCGCGAACGTGATCAACAGCCTGCTGATCTTGCTGACGGCATCGGCCCGCGTCGGCATGGCGTCGCTGATCGCCTTCTTCGCGATCGGGCTGCTGATACTGATTTTCACACCTTATCCGGCGAACAAGCAACAGGCTGACGCAAAACGGTGATTGGAAAGTTGCGTTTCAGCCGCATTTGACCCTGCTCCTGCTATCAGCGGAACAGAGGGCCGCAGGTTGTTTCTGCTTGATCAGATACTGGTAGACCGGCTTCAGCATCACGTCGAGTGACGTCGTGTTCTTTCTGTCGCCGACTTTGGCCGTGGCAATCTCGATAACAATATCGGTTATTATCGTCTGCTTCTTCTTTTGTCGCTTGTACCATGAACCGTGCAGCGTCGAAACGTATATCGATTTATCCTCTTGAATCTTCGCCTTCACACCGAACCGTTTGCGCGCAATTTTCGTCACCTCCCTGAAGGCAAGATTCTTGCTAAGGACACCACAATGTCCGTAACCCATCGAATACACGGCATAGTCCGACGTTTTTGTCGCAACGACCCAAAGCTCCATGCGTATGCCGAATTTCGCCAGCGCCTCATCTTTTGAAAGTTTTTGAGCACCGTTTACACCCAGCAGCGTTTTCATCGGCCCAGGCTGGACCGCCGTTGCCATACAATACTTTCTCGCTATGGCGTATGCCTCAGCCTCCCTTTCCCCCGCCATGACACAGAATGGAATAAGGAACATGAGAAAGGCAATTAATTTCATGTCGTCCCCCGCAACAACCTTATGCTGGGAACATGCCCGAGTTTGGTTTGCTTGTCGAGGTGACCGCAATCAGGGCGTGCTGCCTCAATGACGCTTTCCAGAGGGCCTTCGGCGCTCTGTCGGACTCAGTGCCGGAAATGGCGGAAGCCGGTGAAGACCATCGCCACATTGTGCGCATTGGCCGCATCGATCACTTCCTGATCACGCATCGAACCACCGGGCTGGATGACGGCCGTTGCACCGGCGGAGATCATCGACAGCAGACCGTCGGCGAATGGCAGGAAGGCTTCGGAGGCGGCAGCCGAGCCCTTGGTCATCGGTTCGGCCCAACCATTGGCCTTCGCGGCCTCTTCAGCCTTGATGCCGGCGATCCGGGCCGAATCGACGCGGCTCATCTGGCCGGCGCCGATGCCGGCGGTCTGGCCGTCCCTGGCATAGACAACGGCATTCGATTTCACGTGCTTGGCAACCTTGAAGGCGAACTTCATGTCCTCGAGTTCCTGGGCGGACGGCGCGCGCGATGTCACAACTTTGAGATCGAGGTCCTCGACCATGGCATTGTCGCGGGTCTGGACCAAGAAGCCACCGGAGACCGTCTTGGCCGTGAGGCCCGGCGTGCGCGGATCGGGAAGGCCACCGGCCACCAGCAGCCGGAGGTTCGGCTTGGCCGCGATGATCGCCTTGGCCTCGTCGCTGACCTTGGGCGCGATGATCACCTCGGTGAAAAGCTTGACGATCTCGCTCGCGGTTGCCGCATCAAGCAATGAATTCAAGGCGATAATGCCGCCGAAAGCGGAGGTGGAGTCGCAGGCGAGCGCCTTGAGATAGGCATCCTTCAAGTTGGCTGCCGTCGCCACGCCGCAAGGATTGGCATGCTTGATGATTGCGCAGGCGGGACCGTTAGCCGGCGAAAATTCCGCCACCAATTCAAAGGCGGCGTCCGTGTCGTTGATATTGTTGTAGGAAAGCTGCTTGCCCTGCAGCAGCGTCGCATTGGCAACGCCCGGGCGCCTGTCGCCGGTCACATAGAACGCCGCCTTCTGGTGCGGGTTCTCGCCATAGCGCATTTCCTCGCGCAACACGCCGCCAATCGTACGGTGCCGCGGCGTATCGATCTTGAGGTCCTCGGCCAGCCAGTTCGAGATCGCCGCATCATAGGCCGCCGTGCGGGCAAACGCCTTCTGCGCCATCTTCTGGCGGAAGCCATAAGCAACCGTGCCGTCCGCCTTGAGCTGGTCCAACAGTTCGGGATAGTCGGCCGGATCGGTGAGGATGGTCACATATGCATGGTTTTTCGCCGAGGCGCGGATCATCGCCGGCCCGCCGATATCAATATTCTCGACGCTCTGGGCGTAGTTCTCATCACGCGCGCGGACTTCCTCGAACGGATAGAGATTGATCACGGCGAGATCGATACCCTCGATGCCATGTGCCCTCATCGCCTCGACATGTTCGGCATCGTCGCGAATGGCGAGCAAACCGCCATGGACATTGGGATGCAACGTCTTCACACGGCCATCCATGATCTCGGGAAAGCCCGTGATATCAGCGACATCGACGACCGCTATACCCTCGGCGCTCAGCGCCTTGAACGTACCGCCGGTGGAGAGAATCCTGACCCCAAGGCCCGCCAGTTCACGCGCCAGATCGGCAATACCCGATTTGTCGCTGACCGAAATCAACGCTGTCCTGATCTTGACCTTGACGGGGGCGGGAATGTTCTTGGATTGCACGGCCATGGGGCGCTCCGTCGGCGGGAGAAGGGGTTGCCGGTCGCCTATCATAGCCCGGCAGCCGAGAAAACCGGATTCGGCCTGCTCAAAGGATTTTTCAGTTGCTGCCGGCGCTGGCGATGCGGCTCAGCACCCATTGGATCTCCAGCGACTCGCCCGGCTCGAAATTCAGCTCCAGCTGCTGCGACGCCCTTATGCCGCTCGGATCAGCGAAGAACACGTCTTCCTCGACCCGTATCGCCGCATCGAGCGTCGAGAGCGCCCAGGTCTCGCCATCGGGCGCGACGAGGCGCACTTCGTGCTCATCGACCTCGCGGATTTCGATCTGCGGGTGAATATGAAAGCGCGCCACCGCCCGCGTCTCGGTGCTGACCGGCGGATCCGAACCATCTTCCAGCGCCAGCCGGTCGTTGCCGCGGATCTGGCTGCCCGCTGCATTGATCTGCAACGTGCGCTCGTGGATCAGGCCGAAAGGCTCCGCATAGCCGTCATGGCTGACGATCAGCCCGTCGCCGCCGTCGTCGCCGATCTCCTGTCGTTCCAGCTTGATCCTGGTGACGCCATCGGAAAATACGGGGCCCGCCATGCCGGATTTAGAGATGCGGGAGGAGCTTGTGTCGTTGACCGTCACCGTCGAATGCGCCGCTGTCGCGCGGGCCAGCTGGCGGTAGGTCTCGCCGGCAAAGCGCGGCGCGCCGGAATTGATGACGAACCGGTGCTTGCCGGACGACATTTCGAACGACAGGCAGCCGGCATGGGCGGTACGCGACATGGAGGTCGAGATCGGCACGCCGGTATCGACGATGATGACCGTGTCGCCCGCCGCAAGCCGCTGGTAATGCATATGCGGCAGCGCCCGGAACGGCTTGCCCGCCGTCTCGTCATAGCGCAGCACCGACATCAGTTCATGGGCAAGCGTCGTGGTGGCGCCGTTGAACAGTGCCAGTTCGCCGCCCTGATGGCGGAAAAACCTGAGCGCGGGATACATGCGGTCGATCGCCGGCATCAGCCGCGCCGGCAGGTCGTGGCCGAGATTGACATAGGTCTGGCGCAGCGGCAGCAGGTCAAACAACAGTTCAAGCCCGGTGCGCGGATTGCGCGATATATGGCCACCATCGCCGAGAATCTGCCGTTCCAGCTCGCGATCGAGATCCCTGGATGCCCGCTTGAGCCTTCCTGCCGAGGCAGGGAGCGAGACGGTGGCAACCGCCAGCGCGATGCGGATCCTGAGCCTGATCTCGCCATCCGGCGTATTGCGCGCCGTCAGTTCGAGGTAGCGGATCTGCATTGCCAGGCTCCTGAGGAACCGGCGATAGAAATTCACGTCGGCGTTCTTCAGCACCACGGTCGAATGCGAGAGCCAGGCCACGATTCTCTGCGCCGTAACATCAGCATCCCAAGCAAGACCGGTGATCCGCTTGCCGTGCAGCGCGATCCATTCGTCGGTCAACTGGCGTGCGGTGGCGTAATGAGTATCGGATTTTGTCGCCCTGATATGCCTGAGCCACGAGAAGCTATGAAGCCGGCTGGCAAATTCCTTTGAGGGCAACTCGATCGAGAACGGCGAATATCCGTGCGTATCAAGCGCGCGGCCGGCAAGGGGAAAGCGTCCCTCCGCAATCTCTTCCGCGATAAACGGATCGGCCGCTCGCAGGTCGGTCGGCGCGACGACGAGGCTCTTCGGCGTACGCCGTAGTGCGGGCATCATGGTGACGCGGAATGCAGCGAAGCCGCGAGAGAACCGCCGCCGCGTTTCCCCCATATAGTGCGACAGATATCTGCGACGCCCGGATACGCTCATGACGCGATTACTTATGTGTTTCAGCTTTACGTAAAATTAAAATTACGGCCCGGTCAACCGACAGGTGCCCCATATTGATGCAGGTCTTCTAGGGAAATGCGCGATTCAGTGCGACTTGCGGCGCAATACGGACGCAAAAAATCCATCCATGCCACCCAGCATCACCGGCGTGGTGCGGAAGTCCCCGGCGTCATCGATGGCTTCTTCCAGTCCCGGCCAGTCTTCTCGCCGGATCGGCACACGCTCGGCGTCCGGAACCTCTGCAAGGAAGGCCGCAACCAGTTCCTCGCCTTCAAGCGGATCGAGCGAGCAGTTGGAAAAGACCAGGGTTCCGCCCGGCTTGACGAGGCCGAATGCGCTGCGCAGCAGGCGCGCCTGGACCGAAGCGAGCTTTTCCACATCGGCCATGTCCTTGGTCCAGTAGACATCGGGATGGCGGCGGATCGTGCCGGTCGATGAGCATGGAGCATCGAGCAGCACAGCGTCGAACAGTTCGGCGGGTTTCAAATCCTCGAGCTTGGCCTGCTGGAATTCGGCCTCGTAACCCAGCCGCGCGAGGTTGCCCTTGAGGCGTTTCATCCGGTTGGCCGATTGCTCGACCGCCGTGACATTGCCACCCTTCAAAATAAGCTGGGCCGTCTTGCCGCCGGGTGCCGCGCAGAGATCGGCGACACGCTTGCCTCTGAGGTCACCCATCAGACGGGCCGGAATCGATGCGGCAGCGTCCTGTACCCACCAAGCGCCCTCGTCGAAACCGGGGAGCGCCGTGACCGAGCCATCAAACGCATCGAGCCTCACCGTGCCGGTCGGCAGAACGCTGCCGCCGAGCTTCACGGCCCAACCGGCAGGATCGTTTTTAACTGTGACATCGACAGGGGCCGGCGAGCGGCAGGCTTTGCCGATCGCATCGGCCGTCTCGTTGCCGTAGACCTCGGAGAGGCGCGCATGGAACCAAGCCGGAAACACCGGCACATCCCTGCTGACAAAGAATAGCAGGTTGTCGTCCTTCTCGCGGCCAAGCCTCCGCAACAAGGCATTCACCAGATTGGCGAATCGCGACGAGCGTGGATCAAGCCGCGCCTGCTCGACCGCGATATCAACGGCGGAGTGATCGGGAACATCGAGGAACAGGATCTGCGCGGCGGCGACCGACAGTATGTGACGCAGGTTGCGCGCTCCATCGGGCAGGGGCTTATCGAGGAAGCCGTCGAAGATCGCGTCGATCCAGGTCAGATGCCTCAGGCAGGAATTCATGATCGCCTTGACCAGCGCCCGGTCGGCCGGCGACAGCGCCCGATAGGCCGGATTGCCATGGTCGTCATCCAGCATTCCGTCGAGCGAAGTCTTCTGGTCGATGACGGCCGAGAGAATCTTGACGGCAGCCGCGCGCGGCTGAAAGCCCGGCTTGTCCGAAAGCGGGCTGTGCTCACGCTTGGGTTTTACATGAGCGGATGGCTTGCGCGGCGCGCTACGCCTCGGGTCATAATTCAAGAATAGGGTCCTTCGGGCGGTTTGCGGTCGCCCCGGCCCCAGGTGATGTTGGGAACCGAGCTCGAACGCGGCTTTGGCTCCGCTTTAACAGGCTCGACCGGCTCGGTCGAGGGCCCCCACGGGCCCTGGCGCGTTTCGCCATCCGGCTGCTGTGCGTCGTGCGCCTGCGGCGGCTCACGTGGCGTCTGCCGCATGGCGTGAGCGAATTTCTCCAGCTCCGCCACGCGGTTGTCCGTAGCCGGATGCGTCGAGAAGAGATTGTCCATTCGCTCGCCGGACAGCGGGTTGATGATGAACATATGCGCGGTGGCCGGATTGCGCTCGGCATCGGCATTGGGAATGCGGTGCGCGGCGGCTTCGATCTTCTTGAGCGCCGCGGCGAGCCACAGCGGATTGCCACAAATTTCGGCCCCACGCCGGTCAGCGGCATATTCACGGCTACGGCTGATCGCCATCTGCACCAGCATGGCGGCGAAGGGCGCGACGATCATCGCGACGATGACGCCGATAAAACCGAACGGCCTGTCGTTATCGCGCGAGCCGCCCATGAAGAAGGCGAAATTACCGAGCATCGAGATCGCACCGGCAATCGTCGCCGTGATCGTCATGGTCAGCGTGTCGCGGTTTTCGATATGGGCGAGTTCATGCGCCATCACGCCCGAGATTTCCTCAGGCGTCAGCCGTTGCAGTAGGCCGGTCGAGGCGGCGACGGCGGCATTTTCCGGATTGCGGCCGGTGGCAAACGCGTTCGGCTGGTCGGAATTGATCAGATAGACCTTCGGCATCGGCAGCCCGGCCTTGCCGCTCAGATCGCGGATCATCTCGAAGAATTCCGGTGCGTTGTGCGCATCGATCTGCTGCGCATCATAGGCGCGCAGCACCATGTCGCCGGAACTCCACCACGAAAACACGTTCATGGCCGCCGCAATGAGCAGTGCGATCAGCATGCCGCCCTGTCCACCGATCAGGTAGCCGACGCCCATGAAGAGTGCGGTGAGGAAGGCGAGAAGCATTGCCGTGCGAACGAAATTCATCCTTTTCTCCGATATCCCGGGGCAGATACGCCATTGCGGGCCGTGACACTTGTCCTATAGAATGGGATTGGGGCGCTTTGAGTTCAATATTCACGGTTTAGGCGATGACTGGCAAGATACCCGAAGCGGCAAATGATTCGACCCCGCAGCCAAAAAAATTGAGCCCCGCGGCCCGGCGTGCGCTTGACGAGGCGGAGGAGCGCCGCAAGGCGCAGGCGCAATCCGACATGCCGCCGGAAGTCGGCGGACGCGGTGGTGCCGATCCCGCACGCTTCGGTGATTGGGAAGTAAACGGCCGCGCTATCGATTTCTAGTTGTATGAATATTTTCCGGTTGCGAAACGCAATATTCCGGAATATATTCCTTTTATGATTTTGCACCGCGTCCTCACAGCTTTGCCCATATTGCTGCTTGTCGCAGCACCGACGCTTGCGCGCGAAAATTCCGTGCGAAACGTGGTCAAGGGTCCGGTCGAGGCCGAACTCATCTCGGTCATCGACGGCGATACGCTTCTCGTCAATGCCAGACCCTGGCCACAGCATTCGATCGCGGTCCTGGTCCGTATCCGCGGCATCGATGCGCCGGAGATGAAATCGAAATGCAAGGGCGCACGCCGCGCCGCTGAGCGGGCAAAACAAGCCTTGTCACATCTGGCGACCGGCAGAATCCGACTAACCAATATCTCCGGCGACAAATATTTCGGCCGTATCGTCGCCGATGTGACGGCGGAAGGTGACACCGACATCGGTGCCGCCATGATCGGCAGCGGCCTCGCCCACATCTATGACGGTGGGCGGAAGGTGCGGGAGAGTTGCTGATTGAGATCAGCTAGAGGTCTTCTGCGACGAATTCGAGGACGACGTTCTTGTCTTCGTCAACGCGGAAAACGAAGTAGAGCGGTGGCACATTTCCGATTCTTTTTGTTCTGGCATAACGAAAAGAAGTGAAGTCGTGCTCAAAGCGTTCGAAGCCATAGGGGTTTCGCATGAGACCTTCGATTAAGGGCTCCATCGCTGCATCAATTGCTCTATAGCCTCCAAGTTCATCAACGCAGCGATCAAAGTCTTCCGAAGCGATGATTTCGCGCATTAACTGGATTGCCACTTTTTCGCTTTGGCAATGCCGGTAAGCTTCTCTAGGGCGTTGTCCGATAAGGGCTTATCTTCAAAATAGGCTGACTGATACGGCATTGGATCGCCGTCATCCCGTGTCTTCCATGCGATGCCATGTGACTCGTCACTCGCCTCGGTGCCTGTCAGGAACCTATAGTGCTCAATGGCTTCGTCTAGATAGTCTAAATCCTCTGGGCTGAACATCCGCAGCACCGGTCCGACTTTAGCGATGTGTCGTTTTTCCTCGTGACGACCTACTTTTCTGCGTTCGATCACGATTGCTCCGTCACGCAGAAGGTCGTTGACAACTGGAGGCATTTCGACGGGAGCGGGACCCATTGCAAGTCTTTGATATTGCCTGCCAGTCACAGGAACCTGCCTCTCGGCAAAGGACTTGAAGTCGGCCCGCCATAATATCTTGTTGAGCTTTATCGCACCGAAGAATTCCATTTCGGAAGCTTTTTGGCAAACATACAGGATCGACTCCTTCAGACGGTTTTGCCCGCCTGAAAGTTCGATCCTATAGTCTACTTTCCTTCCCAGATCTTCCAGCATTGCATGAGCTCTGATCATTCGAACAAATCACGTACAATGTAGAATAAATATCTTGACTCCGCAATCTGGCGCTGGTGGCAGCGAGTCGCAAGACAATTCTACCCCTTCTTGTTCTGCCTGTTGGCAATCAAGTCATCCACCACGGCCGGATCAGCCAGCGTCGATGTATCCCCCAGCGCGCCAAAATCGTCCTCGGCGATCTTGCGTAGGATGCGGCGCATGATCTTTCCGGAGCGGGTCTTGGGCAGGCCCGGCGCGAACTGGATCTTGTCGGGCGAGGCGATCGGGCCGATCTCGGTGCGGACATGGCCGACCAGGGCCTTGCGCAGGTCGTCGGAGCCCTGCACGCCTGACATCAGTGTCACGTAACAGTAGATGCCCTGGCCCTTGATGTCGTGCGGATAGCCGACGACGGCCGCTTCCGAGACGTCGGCATGCGACACGAGCGCCGATTCGACTTCCGCCGTGCCGAGCCGATGGCCGGAGACGTTGAGCACATCATCGACGCGCCCGGTGATCCAGTAATAGCCGTCGGCATCGCGGCGGCAGCCGTCGCCGGTGAAATACTTGCCGTTGTAAGTGGCGAAATAGGTCTGGATGAAGCGTTCGTGGTCGCCATAGACCGTGCGCATCTGGCCCGGCCATGAATCGGTGATGCAGAGATTGCCGTCCGTGGCGCCATCCAGCACCTTGCCCTCACCATCGACGAGCTGAGGCTTGACGCCGAAGAACGGCCGCGTGGCGGAGCCGGCCTTGAGATCGGTGGCGCCGGGCAGCGGCGTGATCATGATGCCGCCGGTCTCGGTTTGCCACCATGTGTCGACGATCGGGCAGCGGTCATCACCGACCACGTGATAATACCATTCCCAGGCCTCGGGATTGATCGGCTCACCGACAGAACCGAGCAGCCTGAGCGAAGACCGGCTCGAGCGCTTGACGAAATCGTCACCCGCGCCCATCAGCGCCCGAATCGCGGTCGGCGCTGTGTAGAAGATGTTGACCTTGTGCTTGTCAATCACCTCCCAGAACCGGCCCTGATCGGGATAGTTCGGCACGCCTTCGAACATCAGCGTCGTGGCGCGATTGGCGAGCGGGCCGTAGACGATATAGCTGTGGCCGGTCACCCAGCCCACATCGGCCGTGCACCAGTAGATGTCCCCGTCGTGATAGTCGAAGACATATTGATGCGTCATCGAGGCATAGACGAGATAGCCGCCGGTCGTGTGCAGCACGCCCTTCGGCTTGCCTGTCGAACCCGACGTGTAGAGGATGAAAAGCGGATCCTCGGCGTTCATCGGTTCTGGCGGGCAGTCGGCGCTCACCTTGGCGCATTCCTCATGATACCAGTGGTCGCGGCCCGGTGCCCAGCCTGTCGGGTTGCCGGTGCGGCGCACGACGATCACATCTCTGACCATGACATGGCCGCGCGCGGCGATATCGATCGCCTTGTCGACATTGTTCTTGAGCGGAATAGGCTTGCCGCCGCGCAGGCCTTCATCGGCCGTGATCACAAAGGTCGATTCGCAATCGACGATGCGGCCGCCGAGCGCATCCGGCGAAAAGCCGCCGAACACCACCGAATGCACGGCGCCGATGCGGGCGCAGGCCAGCATCGCATAGGCCGCCTCGGGGATCATCGGCATGTAGATGGTGACGCGATCGCCCTTCTTGACGCCGCGTGCCTTCATCACATTGGCGAGCCGGCAGACCTGCTCATGCACTTCACGATAAGTGATCTTCTTGCTGAGCGACGGATCGTCGCCTTCCCAGATGATCGCCACCTGGTCGGCATGATCCTTCAAATGCCGGTCGATGCAGTTATAGGAAACATTGGTCTCGCCATCCTCGAACCATTTGATCCGGACATCGCCCTCGAAGGACGTGTTCTTGACCTTGGTGAAGGGCTTGGACCAATCGATCCGCTTGCCGTGCTCGGCCCAGAAAACGTCGGGATTTTCGATGCTTTCCTTGTACCATTCCAGATAGGTTTCATTGTCGATGAGCGCCCGCGATTTCGCCGACTCCAGCACCGGATGGACCTTGACCTCCATGCATTCCTCCCATTGAAACGCGATATTTTCGCGCCTCTTACGCCAATTCGTGCTATATGAATAGCAGCAACATCGGTGTCGGCAATCCAACTTTGGTCAATAGAATAAAGTAGAAGATCAGAGAATTGCATTTGCGCGACACATCGGTTATAAGCCGCGCAAATTTCCCGGACATAGTGGAACACAACCACGGCCTGCGGCACCGGCGCGGACGTTCAAGAAGGATATTCTCATGGCACAGCAGCAGCTCCTCATGCCCAAGGCGACCGCCGTCTGGCTGGTGGACAACACGGCTTTGTCGTTCGACCAGATCGCCCAGTTCTGCAAGCTGCACCCGCTCGAGATCAAGGCGATCGCCGATGGCGAAGCGGCCCAGGGCATCAAGGGTCTCGACCCGATTTCGACCGGCCAGTTGTCGCGCGACGAGATCGCCCGCGCCGAAGCCGACCCGATGCGCAAGCTGAAGCTCTCCGAACCGAAGGTCCGCGTGCCGGAGTCCAAGCGCAAGGGCCCGCGCTACACGCCGGTTTCCAAGCGCCAGGATCGCCCGAACGCCATTCTCTGGCTCGTTCGCAACCATCCGGAACTCAAGGATGCGCAGATTTCGCGCCTCGTCGGCACCACCAAGTCGACGATCCAGCAGATCCGCGACCGCCAGCACTGGAATTCAGCCAACCTGACCCCGATGGATCCCGTGACGCTGGGCCTCTGCTCGCAGATCGACCTCGACATGGAAATCGAGAAGGCCTCCAAGGGCCGGCCGTTCCAAACCGCCGAAGAGTCGGGCGCAACGCTCGAATCCGCCCGCGAGACCGAACGCGCGCCCGCGGAAGAGACCGAGAAGGAAATCGACGCCGACGCCGTGTTCGCAAAGCTCAAGTCGCTCACCGGCAACCGCGACGAGGAAGAAGAAGAGCGCTTCTGAGTTCTATGAATTTCATGAAAAGAGCCCGGGAAGCATTCCGCTTCCCGGGCTTTTCAGTTTCTGGCCGCATGTTTCTTCTAATGCTTAGTATGCCGAGCCCTCGCCGCCATCGAGCCTGTGCCGCTCGGTGCCTTTGAGCGGTGGGTTGAAGACGCTGACCAGGATCAGGTCGCTGGCCTTGCCGCCGCGCAGATAATGCTTGTCGTGCTTGTCCAGCACATAGATATCGCCGGGGCGGATGGGCAGGAAGTTGCCCTGCATGTCCTCGACCTCGCCTTCGCCCGCGATGCAATAGCAGGCCTCGAGATGATTGCGGTATTCGAGCACGGATTCGCTGCCCGCCCGCACCACCGTATGGCAAACGGTAAAACCCATGCCGTCCATCTCGGTCAGCATGCGATGGCTGGTGCCGTTGCCCCATTCGACGAAGAAATCCGACTGCTCGACATCACCAAGGCTTCGCTTGAACATTTCTCTTCTCCAGAAAAATAACAGATTTATCGTGAGCACTATTTACTTCGCCGGACTGCTCGATGAAAACTGATGATAGTTTGCAAACCAGTTAGATTTTCTTACATATGAACCTGCCGCCCGCCAATGCCCTGCGCGCCTTCGAGGCCGCTGCCCGCCTGCTGAGCGTTTCCCGCGCCGGCGACGAGTTGAATGTCACGCATGCCGCGATTTCCCACCACATCCGGCATCTAGAGGAATGGTTCGGCACCAAACTGTTTCGCAAGGAGGGCCGCAATGTCGTGCTCACCGATCATGGCGCCGCGCTGTCCACTACCCTGACTGACAGCTTTCGACAGATCGAGGCCGAGTGCCGCTCTATCCGGCGGGTGAGCCACCCGGCAGGCCTTACGATCGCCTGCATCCCATCCATCGCCAGCCGCTGGCTCATCCCCCTGCTCGCCGACTTCCAGGCAGGCCATGCCAACCTCGACCTTCGCGTCATCTATGCCAAGGCGAGCGACCGGCTGGCCGATTTCGACGCCGACGTGTTGATCACACTGACAGCCGGCGGCGAGGCCGGAACCACGAACCGCAAACTGTTCTCGCGCGTCAACCGGCCGGTGGCGAGCCCACATTATCTCGCCAGGATGACCGGCCGCGAGCCGACGGATATCGCCGGCGCCACCCTTCTGCACGACGAGGATACGGCGAACTGGACGCTTTGGTTCGCTAAAGCGGGCGTTCTGCCCATGCCCGCCATGAAAGGCCCGATCTTTCAGGATTTCAATCTGCTCGCGACATCCGTCATCGCCGGCCACGGCGTCGCACTCTGCCCCGTCGAGGTCTTCGCTCGCGAGATCGCCGCAGGTGACGTCGTCGTCCTCTCGGATATCGCCACGATGGAAGACGAGAGCTATTTCGTCGTGACGCAATCCCGCACGCGCAGTGAAGTCGGCGCTTTTGTCGATTGGTTCATCGCAAGCGTGCGAAGCTCGGCCAGCCAAGGCGATTAGCGCTGGCAACGAGTAAATGCGCCCAGCCAAGGTCCAATTGACAATAGGTTAGGCAAATAAGGCATTTGCCAAAGTCTACGCCGAAATATAGAATCGATCCATTGTTCTTGCATGGGGGAATTTTCATGAACACGCTTGCCAGAATCTGTTGGATCTCTTCACCCGTCTACCTGCTTGTCGGCATGGTATTCGGCATCTGGATGTCGGCGACGCAGGACCATACTTTGGCGCCCGCGCATGCCCATCTCAATCTCATCGGCGGCGTGCTGATGGCGATTTTCGGAGGCTTCTACACGCTGTTTCCAGGCGCCGCCCAGACCATGCTCGCCAAGATCCAGGTCGCTGCAACGCATCTGGCGATCTGGTTCATGTTCCCGGGTATCATCATGGCGATCCAGGGCAAGGGCGACATGCTGGCGAAGATCGGCTCGATTCTCGCCATCATCGCCATCGTGCTGTTCCTGGTGCAGGCCGCGCGCGCTTCGTCGGCCACGCGGGCTGTTTGAACGAGAGTGACGGAGCTCTTGCCTCTGTGTAAACGCCGGAGCGGATTGCTATTTCAAGTGGGGATAGTGGCGCAGTTGTTCGATCTGGGCAGCCGTCAATATCCGCTTCGGCACAATGCACATTATCTGCGGTGAGACGAAGAACAGCATAACCTTGCTGTTTTCCATGCTCCGATAGAGATCCGCCCACTCAATATGGGAGCGGTTCTCGTTGCTTCGAAAATCGAACGCGCCAGCATCCCAGGACAGGATCATCGGGTGGTGATTCTGTTTGTTGTACTTGAAGTTGCGGCGTGCGGCGCTGGGCGCCGTGACGAAATAAAGCAGCAAACCGAATGCCGCCAAGGGAGCGAAGCCTACGAGTGAAGCGAGTGACAGCTGGCCACTCCGGACGGTCTGGACCACCGCCACGGCGATGAGCAGGACTATACAGACCATCCCGACGATGGTTAGCGGCCTGAATGGCCTCTTCAACACCCGCAATACGCTCAGTTTCGCCCCGGCGACGTGATCGTCAGCGGTCATGGTAAAGGTCACCGATTGCTGCTCATCCATCGAGTGACCTCAACGCGCGCCAAAAATCCCCGAACCGACCCTGACGCTGGTCGCGCCGAAGGCGATCGCCGTTTCGAAATCGCCAGACATGCCCATGGAGAGCCGCTCGACGCTGCTCTCCCGGGCGAGTTTGCACAGCAGCGCGAAATGCGGCCCCGGATTTTCATCCGCCGGCGGTATGCACATCAGGCCCTCGACCGCGAGGTCGAGTTCCCCACGGCAGGAGGCCACGAATGCGGCCGTGTCATCGGGCGCGATACCGGCCTTTTGCGGCTCGAGGCCGGTATTCACCTGCACATAGAGCTTGAGCTGGCGGCCCTGTTTTTCCATCTCTGCCTTCACCGCTCGCGCAATCTTCTCCCGGTCGATCGTCTCGATTACATCGAATAGCGACACCGCATCCGCCGCCTTGTTGGATTGCAGCGGCCCGATGAGATGCAGTTCGACGCCGGGAAACTCCGCCTTGAGCGCCGGCCATTTGCTCTCGGCTTCCTGCACCCGGTTTTCGCCATAGATCCGGTGCCCGGCTTCGAGCACCGGCCTTACGTCATCGGCACCGAAGGTCTTGGTGACGGCCACGAGTTCAGCGCCGCCATCGGTGCGACCCGCCTCGTTGGCAGCCTTCGCCATCCGCGCCTTGATCTCTTCGAACCGCTCCAGAACCGTCATTTTCAAATCCTCTGTTCCGCCTCTGACTAGCGCATCGCGCGCCGATTGCAAGGCCCGGAAAGCTTGACGCGAGCGCCCTTTCATGATGAAGGTCAGGCCCAAAATTTCCGAGAATTCAGGTCGCAGAGTACAATGGCTACAGAACGTTACAACCCGCGCGAAGTCGAGCCGCGCTGGCAGAAACATTGGACCGAAAACAAGGTTTTCGAGACCGACAACAACGATCCGCGCGACAAATACTACGTGCTCGAGATGTTCCCCTACCCCTCGGGCCGCATCCATATGGGCCATGTGCGCAACTATGCGATGGGCGATGTCGTGGCCCGCTACAAGCGTGCCCGCGGCTTCAACGTGCTGCATCCCATGGGCTGGGACGCGTTCGGCATGCCGGCCGAAAACGCCGCGATGAAGAACAAGATCCACCCCAAGACCTGGACCTACGAAAACATCGCCTCCATGCGTAGCCAGCTGAAGAGCATGGGCCTGTCGCTCGACTGGTCGCGCGAATTCGCGACCTGCGACGTGGAATATTACCAGCGCCAGCAGCACCTGTTCCTCGACATGATGGAAAAGGGCCTGGTTTATCGCAAGAATTCCAAGGTCAACTGGGATCCGGAAGACATGACCGTGCTCGCCAACGAGCAGGTCATCGATGGCCGCGGCTGGCGCTCCGGCGCGCTGGTCGAACAGCGCGAGCTGACCCAGTGGTTCTTCAAGATCACCGATTTCGCCCAGGACCTGCTGGACCAGCTCGATCACCTTGACCAATGGCCGGAAAAGGTCCGGCTGATGCAGAAGAACTGGATCGGCCGCTCCGAGGGCCTGATCGTTCGCTGGAAAGTCGTCCCCGGAACTTCGCCGGCGAACGAACACGACCTCACCGTCTATACGACCCGGCCGGATACGATCTTCGGCGCCTCGTTCATGGCGATCTCCGCCGACCATCCGATGGCGAGAGCCGCAGCCGCAAGGGATTCTGCGATCGCCGAATTCTGCGATGAATGCCGCAGGCATGGCACCTCGCTGGCGGCACTGGAAACAGCCGAGAAGAAGGGCATCGACACCGGCGTCCGTGTCGCTCATCCCTTCGATCCCTCATGGGAAATTCCAGTCTATGTCGCAAATTTCGTTCTGATGGAATATGGCACCGGCGCGATCTTCGGCTGCCCGTCGGGCGACCAGCGCGACCTGGATTTCGCCAACAAATACAATCTGCCGGTCGTTCCAGTTGTGATGCCGCCCGGCGCCGACAAGGATGCGTTCAAGGTCACCGATGAAGCCTATATCGGCGACGGCACGATGATCAATTCGCGCTTCCTCGATGGCATGGCCACCGATACGGCCTTCGACGCCGTTGCCGAGCGCCTGGCTGCAGCCGTGCTCGACGGCACGCCTCAGGGCGAACGCAAGGTCAATTTCCGCCTGCGCGACTGGGGCATCTCCCGCCAGCGCTACTGGGGTTGCCCGATCCCGGTCATCCATTGCGAAGTCTGCGGTGTCGTTCCGGTGCCGAAGAAGGACCTGCCGGTCAAGCTGCCGGATGACGTAACCTTCGACCTGCCCGGCAACCCGCTCGATCGCCATCCGACATGGCGCCACGTCGGCTGCCCGCAATGCGGCAGGGATGCACGGCGCGAAACAGACACGATGGATACGTTCGTCGATTCCTCCTGGTATTACACGCGCTTCACCGCGCCGTGGGAGAACGCGCCAACCGACCCCGCCGCCGCCGACGCCTGGCTGCCGGTCGATCAATATATCGGCGGCATCGAGCACGCGATCCTGCACCTGCTCTATTCCCGCTTCTTCACCCGTGCGATGCGGGCGACGGGTCACGTGGGGCTGGACGAGCCCTTCAAGGGCCTGTTCACCCAGGGCATGGTCGTGCATGAGACCTACCGCCTGGGCGAAGGCCAGAACGGCGCCTGGATCGAACCCGCCGAGATCAAGATCGAGGAAGTCGACGGCAAGCGCCGCGCCTATATGCTGTCCTCCGGCGAGGAACTGGTCATCGGATCGATCGAAAAGATGTCGAAGTCGAAGAAGAACGTTGTCGATCCCGATGATATCATCGCCTCCTATGGTGCTGATACGGCACGCTTTTTCGTGCTTTCCGATTCGCCGCCCGACCGCGACGTGATCTGGACGGAAGCTGGCGTCGAGGGCGCGCACCGCTTCGTACAGCGCGTCTGGCGACTGGTTTCGGAGGCTGCCGACGTTCTGAAGGCCGCAGAAGCTAAGCCGGCTAAGGATGGCGATGCGTTGGTCGTATCGCAGATCGCTCACAAGACGCTGAAAGCCGTGCAGTCGGATTACGACCGTCTTGGCTTCAACAAGGCCGTGGCACGGATCTATGAACTGGTGAATGCCCTTGCCGTGCCCCTCGGCCAAGTTGCCGCCGGTAAAGTCGATTCGGCTACAGTTTCGGCATGCCGCGAGGCGGTCGAAATCCTGATCCGCCTGATCGCGCCGATGACGCCGCATCTGGCCGAAGAGTGCTGGAAGCTGCTCGGGTGCGAGGGCATTGTCGCCGAGGCCGCGTGGCCGGTCTATGACGGGGCGCTGGTCGCCGAGAACGAGATCACTTTGCCGGTCCAGATCAATGGCAAGAAGCGAGCGGATTTGACAATTGCCCGCGATGCGGATC
Source organism: Rhizobium sp. TH2 (assembly GCF_024707525.1). NCBI lineage: Bacteria > Pseudomonadati > Pseudomonadota > Alphaproteobacteria > Hyphomicrobiales > Rhizobiaceae > Rhizobium > Rhizobium sp. TH2. The sequence continues at coordinate 5,217,458 of NZ_CP062231.1, forward strand.
AAAGTCTGGTCGAGCGCGCGGTGCTGGAGCTTGAAAGCGTACGCGCTGCCCTGGACGGAAAAGTGCCGAAGAAAATCATCGTGGTTCCGCAAAGGATCGTGAATGTCGTTGTCTGACGTGAGAAATTTCGGGCTCGGCCGCTGGATCATGACCGCAGCCGGGCTGTCGGCATTGCTTCTTGCTGCCGGCTGCCAGGTCAAGCCGCTCTACGCCACCAATTCGGACACGGCCGCAGCCCTCGCCTCGATCGATTTCTCAGAGGCTGACGACCGCGTCGAACTCGAAGTCCGCAACAATCTCGTCTTCATGGCGGGCAGGGGTGCAGGCGAGCCGGTCAATCCCGAATATGACGTCGATTTCAACGTCGCCACCCGCTATATCGGCGTGCTGCTCGATCTCGATACCGACCTGCCGCGCGCCGGCCGCGTCGAAGTGCGCGCCGATTTCACGCTGACTCGCCATGGAACGGGCGAAATCCTCAAGACAGGCAAGCGTCGAGCCGTGGCGCTAGTCGATTACCCGAACCAGGAATTCGCCAAGATCCGCGCGACACGTGACGCGGAAAATCGCGCCGCACGCGAACTCGCCGAACTGATGCGCGCCGATATCGCGAGCTGGCTCGGCCGGTAAGGGGCGGGCAATGGCGGAGATCAAGGCGCACGAATTCGACCAGTTCGTCAAACGGCGGGCGAAGGAATATCGTATATTCCTGATCTATGGCCCTGATCGCGGTCTGGTTTCCGAGCGCGCGGGCGAGCTGGCTAAAATGACCGGCGTCGATACGGCGGACGCCTTCTCCTTCATGCGGCTCGAAGCCTCCGATATAAACGCCGACCCGGGCCGGCTCTACGACGAAGCCAACTCGACCGGCTTGTTCGGCGGCGAAAAGCTCATATGGATCAAGGGTGCCGGCGCGGACAAGAACCTGTCGGACGCGCTGTCTGGCATAGCCCAGAATCCACCGGATAATGCCTGGATCATCATAGAGGCCGGCGACCTGAAAAAGGGCGCCAATCTCCGGAAGGCAGCAGAGGGTGCCTCAGCCGCAGTCGCCATTCCTTGCTATGCGGATGATGCCAAGGCATTGAATTCATTGATCGATGAGGAACTGGCCGCATCCGGCTTGCGGATCACTGCCGATGCCCGTTCGCTGCTGCTCGACAGTCTCGGCGGCGATCGAATCGCGTCTCGCAACGAAATTCGCAAACTGGCACTCTATGCTCAGGGCGACGGCACGATCGAAGAACAGCACATTCTTGATATAGTCGGTGATGCCAGTGCGATATCCGCCGATGACGCTGTGGATGCGATCCTCAAGGGCGATCTGCCCGATTTCCTGCATGCGGTGCAGAAGGTCGTGGCCTCCAAGACCCCAGTGTTTCTCGTGCTGCAGGGCTGCCTGCGCCAGTTCCAGATGCTGGATCTCATGCGGGCCGAGATGGATGAAAGACGCGTCAGCGCTCAAGATGCATTGAACATCCACGGCCGCCATCTTCATTTCCGCCGCAAGCCGGTGATCGAGGGCGCGTTGCGCAACTGGAACGCCGCGGCCATTTCAACCGAAATGAACCGTCTCCAGGCCGCGATCCTGCAGAGCCGTCAACGCTCCAGTCTTGAGGACACGATCGCGATGCAGACATTGCTCGCGACGACACTCATTGCAGCGCGTGGTCGTTCAAGAGGCTGATCGTTCCGTAGGTGAATCGATTACCGGCGCTCAAGCAGCCGGCAGATTTCTTCCAGCTGTTCCAACGACTTATAGGAAATCATCAGCTTGCCGCCGCCAGTACCTTTGTGGTTCACGGTGACGCTAAGGCCGAGGCTGTCTGAGAGCGTGCGCTCCAGGGCTAGCGTATCGGGATCTTTCTCGGCGGATTTCGTCTCGAGCACCGGATTGCTCTGCGCCTTGATGTTGTTCTGCGCCAGGCGCTCTGCATCGCGGACCGACATCCCCTTGGCAACGATCGTCCGCGCCAGGCCAAGTGGATCGCTTGTTGGGATCAATGCCCGCGCATGGCCAGCCGAAAGCGTACCGGCGAATAGCATATCGCGCACCAAGTCGGGCAGTTTGAGCAGGCGCAGGCTGTTGGCGACGTGCGAGCGGCTCTTGCCGATGACCTCTCCGAGGTCGTTCTGCGTGTAGCCGTGCTCTGCGATCAATTGCTCGTAGCCAAGCGCTTCTTCGACAGGATTGAGATCGGCGCGCTGGACATTCTCAACAATTGCAAGTTCAAGCGCGGTGCGGTCGTCAACTTCCCGTATAATGACGGGAATTTCGTTGAGCCCAGCGAGCTGCGCCGCACGCCAACGACGCTCGCCGGCGATGATCTCGAACCGGCCATCCGCGACGGAACGCACGACAACCGGTTGCACGATCCCATGCTGACGGATCGAGGAGGCCAGATCCTGCAGATCCTCCTCGGCGAAATGCTTGCGCGGATTTCTCGGATTGCGGACGACCAGGTCTATAGCTACCTTGCGATCGGCATTGACGCTGGGACGGCTCGCCATCTCCGACATCGGCTGGTCCATCTCGCCGATCAATGCGGCAAGGCCGCGCCCTAGTCTGCGCTTCGAGGGATCGTCGTTCATCTGCCTATTCCAAACTCGTTTCGCCTGAGAATCGATTATGCTGCGCGGCTCTGCCGCTCGCGCTGGATCACCTCGGATGCTAGCTGCAGATATGCCTGGCTGCCAGCGCATTTCAAATCGTAGAGAATGGCCGGCTTGCCATAGGACGGCGCTTCTGACACCCGCACGTTCCGGGGTATAAGTGTTTGATAAACCTTGCTTCCCAGATGCTGGCGCACATCAGACACCACCTGTTGGGCAAGGTTGTTTCGCGAATCAAACATAGTCAGTACGATACCTTGGATATCCAGCATCGGGTTAACCGTACGGCGCACCTGATCGACCGTTTCCAGAAGTTGGCTCAGGCCTTCCAACGCGAAGAACTCACATTGTAACGGCACCAGAACGGATTGTGCAGCCGCCAGCGCATTCATGGTCAGGAGATTGAAGGATGGCGGGCAGTCAATCAGGATATAGTCATAGACGTTGGCATCGGAATGCTGCAGCGCTTTCTTCATCTTGAAAACGCGGTCATTCTCGTGACCAATCTCCATCTCGACGCCGAGCAGGTCCATGGTGGATGCTGCAATCGAGAGATTTGGCACCACCGTCGGCATTGCGACTTCCGCAACGGTGTTGTTGCCGACGAGAAGGTCATAGGTGGAAAGTTTGCGATCCTTGCGGTCGATGCCGAGGCCCGTCGAGGCATTGCCCTGCGGATCGAGATCGATGATCAGTACGCGCTCGCCGATGGCCGCCAGCGCGGTAGCCAGGTTAATTGCGGTAGTCGTCTTGCCAACGCCGCCCTTTTGATTGGCGATCGTGATAATGCGGTATTTCGGCTTGTTCATTGATTTGCCCGAGCTAGCCTTTAAGGGGTCGGATGCCGTCAATTTCGAGGATGACGGAGTCTTTCTCGATAACACTGTCGTGTATTACCAGATCGTAATGCCATCGCCTACGCGAATTATCGATCTCGCTCTGGTAATCCCGGCCTTTATGCAGATAGGCCTTCAGTTTGTCGTTCCTCTCCGCCCAAGGATTGATCAGGCCGAGCAGTCCATCCAAGTCGGCAAGCGCACGCGCGGAAACATAGTCCGCAGCTAGTACGGCATCCACGGCGGCTTCTATGCGTAGCGCATGGACACTGCCCCGTGCACCGGTCTCGGCAAGTGCCGTGCGCAGGAATGCGGCCTTTTTGTTATTGCTTTCAACCAGATGTACCCAGCCGGCGCCCTGTTGCGCCAGCAGGATAGCGGTGATTATGCCTGGAAAGCCGCCACCGCTACCGAGATCCAGCCAGATACCCGGCACTGGCTGCAATTGAAATATCTGCGCTGAATCGGCAATATGACGTTCCCATAGATCGCTCAAAGTCGAAGGCGCCACCAGATTGATGGCTTTTGCCCACTTGGAAAAGAGCGCTGCAAAGTGATCAAGCCGCTCTGCTGTTTCACGTGAAACAGCCTTGCCGTTCAGCCTGCGGCCAAGACTCGTTCCCGTTGCACTCATCCGGCGAGGCTCTGTTCTTCCACATGGCGCCGCACCGCAAGTAGCAATAGCGAGACTGCGGCCGGGGTCATGCCCTCGAGACGCGAGGCCTGTGCGATGCTGGCTGGCTTGGCGCGTGTGAGCTTCTGCTTCAATTCGATCGAGAGGCCGGGCAGCAACGTATAGTCCAGGGACGTGGGGATAAGTTTGGTCTCCTCGCGGCGAACCTCGGCGATATCAGCCTCCTGGCGGTCCATGTAGACGGCGTAGGATGCTTCGATATCAAGCGCTTCAGCGGTACGACGGCTGGCGTCGCCGAGTTCGGGCCAGATCCGAGCCATCGTATCAAAATCATGGGCGGGGTGCGACATGAGCTCGTAAGCTGACCGGCGCTTGCCGTCGAGATTTATGTTGAGACCGAATTCCCGCGCCTCATTGGGTGTCAGGGTCTTTTCGCCGAGTTCATTCCGGTACCGGTTCATCTCCGCCGTCCATGCCGTGAACTTGCTCGCGCGCTCGCGGCCGACGATACCCAACTCCATGCCCATTGGTGTGAGACGCTGGTCGGCATTGTCTGCACGCAAGGACAGCCGGTACTCGGCCCTGGAGGTGAACATACGATAGGGCTCGACGACGCCGCGTGATGTCAGATCGTCAATCATCACGCCGATGTAGGAGTTCGTTCGGCTGAAGGTCGCAGATTCGGAGCCGCCAGCGGCGCGTGCGGCATTCAGTCCAGCCACAAGGCCTTGAGCGCCGGCCTCTTCATAGCCCGTCGTGCCGTTGATTTGCCCGGCTAGATACAGTCCCGGAAGTTTCCTGGCTTCGAGGGAGAGGTGCAGTTCGCGGGGATCGACGTGGTCATACTCGATTGCGTAACCAGGCTGAAGTATTGTCACATTCTCCAGTCCAGGGATGGTCTTGATAAATGCCTCCTGGACATCTTCCGGGAGCGATGTGGAAATGCCGTTGGGGTAAACCGTGTTATCGTTCAGGCCTTCTGGCTCCAGAAAGATCTGGTGGCCATCGCGTTCCCCGAACTTGACGATCTTGTCCTCGATCGAAGGACAGTATCGCGGGCCTACGCCCTCGATCTGGCCCGAATACATCGCGGACTGTCCGATATTGTCGGATATGATCTTGTGGGTGGCCGGCGTCGTACGGGTCACGCCGCACTCGATTTGAGGATTTGCGATTGTTTCAGTCATAAAGGAGAACGGAATCGGGTGCTCGTCCGCGCCCTGACGGCCGACGGCCTTCCAATCAATGGTTCGGGAATCCAACCTGGCCGGTGTGCCGGTCTTGAGTCGGCCCAATGATAGTCCCGCGCGCATCAGCGTTCCGGAAAGCCCCACGGACGGGGCCTCGCCTACACGTCCTGCCGGGATTTTCTTGTTTCCAATATGAATCAAACCCTTAAGGAAGGTACCTGTGGTAAGCACAACGGCTGCGCCGGACAGTTCACGACCGTCCGCCATTATAACGCCCGAGATCGTTCCGGATACGACTCGAAGATCCAAAACATCGCCTTCGACGACGGTCAGATTCTCGTGGTTCACGATTTCGAGTTGCATCGCTTCGCGGTAAAGCTTCCTGTCGGCCTGCGTCCGCGGTCCACGAACAGCTGGACCTTTGCGCCGGTTCAGCATGCGAAATTGTATTCCAGCAGCGTCCGCGACACGGCCCATCAGACCATCGAGCGCATCAATCTCGCGAACAAGATGACCTTTTCCCAGGCCACCAATCGCCGGATTGCAGGACATAACTCCGATGGTCGCCTGCTTGTGAGTGATCAGCACGGTTTTCGCGCCGAAGCGAGCCGATGCGGATGCGGCCTCACAGCCGGCATGCCCTCCACCGATGACGATCACATCAAAATCTCTAACCATAGCTACACCAACTATTGCGCAAGCGAATCATTGCCACTTGTTGTTTCACGTGAAACAGAGACTCGCTCTGCGCGCATTATTTTCCAATACAGAATTCCGAGAAAATCACGCCCAGCAAATCTTCGACATCGACGGTTCCGGTGATCTTACCCAAGCTACGCGATGCACGGCGTAGCAATTCCGCTCGAAGCTCCAGTGGCAGATCCTTTGAAAAGACAGTTTCTTCAATCTTTTCAATAGTTTCATGAAGATTAGAAATCTGCCGTGCTCGAACTGGAGCCAGTGAAAGACCGTTCGTCGTTCGGGTCGATATTTCGTTGGAGATTCGTTTCGTAAGTGAATCGAAGCCTTCGCCAGTCTTCGTCGACAACCGCAATCTGGAATCATCGACCGAGCGATCTTCTAACAGATCGGACTTCGTGAGTACATACAGAACCGCCGAACCCTCTGACACCCCTGGGAAGTCCGCTGGATCCATGCAGTCCTTCAACACCAATACGAGGTCCGCCTCCTCCATCGACTTCAGCGCCCGGCGCACGCCCTCGCGCTCGACTTCATCATCGGTCTCACGAAGTCCCGCCGTGTCCATGACATGGACCAGAAAGCCGTCAATATTTAGATCAACCCCGATTATGTCGCGCGTGGTGCCGGCGATGCTGGTGACGATCGCAACGTCACGCTTCGCCAGCGCATTCAGGAGGCTCGACTTACCGGCGTTCGGCCTCCCGGCAATGACGATCCTGAAACCATCGCGAATGATCTCCGCGGCCCGCTTGCTCGAGAGATGGGCACGCATGTCACGGGCGATGGCGTCGAGTTCCGGCCACAGCCGATCGCTCATCGCTCCCGGAACGTCATCCTCGTCGGGGAAATCCAGTTCGGCCTCGATCAGCGCACGAATCCGCGTCAGCCTGTCGGCCCAGCCTGTATAGAGTTTGGAAAGCGCGCCGCTTGATTGCTCGAGCGCCAGGCGCCGCTGCATTTCGGTCTCGGCGGAAATCAGATCCGCGAGGCCCTCGATCTCGACGAGATCCAGCTTGCCGTTGTCGAACGCCCGCCGAGAAAACTCGCCGGGTTCCGCGTGACGAAGTCCTTCGAAGCCTGAGAGTTCATCGAGTAGGGCATCAACGACGGCGCGGCCACCGTGCAACTGGAATTCAATGCAATCCTCGCCGGTGAAGGAATTTGGGGCCGGGAAATACAGCACCAACCCTTTGTCGATCGGCTCACCGTTCCGCCGCCGAATCCATCTGAGTGTCGCATGGCGTGGTTCTATCGCGGGGCCACAAAGCATGCCGAGGACGTCAGCGCACCGCGAGCCGCTGACGCGTACCACCGCGACGCCGGAAGGCAGCGCACCGGACGACAGGGCATAGATGGTGTCACGCGATAGCGGCATGATGTCTTCAGCTATGAATGGATGAGTTCTGCCGGAAGGCAGCAATTCTGCTGGCCCATAGCCCAATTTCCGAGGGTTCACAAGCCAAAGCGCCAGACGCGAAGAGGGCGCCGCGTTAGATACGCAGCGCCCTCGAATTGAATCCGGCTAAGAATCCGGCGAAATATCAGGTGTTCATCGAATCGAAAAAGTCGCCATTGGTCTTGGTCTGCTTGAGCTTGTCGATGAGGAACTCGATCGCATCGGTCGTGCCCATCGGGCCGAGGATGCGGCGCAGCACGAATACCTTCTGCAGATCCTGACGCGGTACGAGCAGTTCTTCCTTGCGGGTACCGGATTTGAGAATATCCATCGACGGAAAGATGCGCTTGTCGGCGACCTTACGGTCGAGCACGATTTCCGAATTGCCGGTACCCTTGAATTCTTCGAAGATCACTTCGTCCATGCGACTACCGGTATCGATCAGTGCGGTGGCGATAATGGTCAGCGAGCCGCCTTCCTCGATATTGCGCGCCGCACCGAAGAAGCGCTTCGGGCGCTGCAAGGCGTTGGCGTCGACACCACCGGTGAGGACCTTGCCTGACGACGGCACGACAGTGTTGTAAGCACGGCCAAGACGGGTGATAGAATCGAGCAGGATGACAACGTCGCGCCCGTGTTCGACGAGCCGCTTGGCCTTCTCGATCACCATTTCGGCGACCTGGACGTGGCGCACGGCAGGCTCGTCGAAGGTCGAGGAGACGACTTCGCCGCGCACCGAGCGTTGCATGTCGGTGACTTCTTCCGGCCGCTCGTCGATGAGCAGCACGATGAGATAGCATTCCGGATGATTGGCGGTGATCGAATGGGCGATATTCTGCAGCAGGACCGTCTTACCGGTGCGCGGCGGGGCGACGATTAGGCCACGTTGGCCCTTGCCGATCGGGGCAACGAGGTCGATGACGCGCGGCGACATGTCCTTCGAGGTTGGTACTTCGAGTTCCATCTTGAAACGCTCATTCGGATAGAGCGGCGTCAGGTTGTCGAAATGCACCTTGTGGCGGATCTTTTCAGGATCCTCGAAATTGATCGTGTTGACCTTGAGCAGGGCGAAATAGCGCTCGCCTTCCTTCGGTCCGCGGATCGGGCCCTCGACCGTGTCGCCGGTCTTCAAGGAGAAGCGGCGAATTTGGGAGGGCGAGATGTAGATATCGTCGGGACCGGGCAGATAATTCGCATTGGCTGAACGCAGGAAACCGAAACCATCCTGCAGAAGCTCGACAACACCTTCACCGATGATCTCGACTTCCTGAGCCGCGAGGTTCTTGAGGATCGCGAACATCAGTTCCTGCTTGCGCATGACGCTGGCATTCTCGACGCCGACTGATTCGGCAAAGGCGAGTAGATCGGTGGGAGTCTTGTTCTTAAGTTCTTGAAGCTTCATTTCAGCCATGAAGTTAAACCACTGGAAGGGAAGGGATCGGGAAAGCGGACGGGGGAAGTCGGCAGGGAAAGCATGCTCTGGAGAAGGGCGGCACGCTACAATGCTTGGGAAGCAGGCTCAAAATAGCGCTTCGAATTCCGCACTGCAAGAGCGCTGTGCCAGAAACGGCTGGCTTTGGCAAGATATATCAGAATGGCTTCAGCACGGCCATCAGCACGATGAGGATCATCAGCAGCGCGGGCACCTCGTTCATGATCCGCCAATGACGCGCATTTCTCGGCCGCTGGTCGCGGCCGAATGCCTTCACCGCGCGGCCGTAATAGACATGCATGCCGGTCATCGCGATCACGCCCAGCAGCTTGACATGCAGCCAGCCGGCCGAGAACCACATGCCCTGCCAGGCGATGAACAGCCCGAATATCCAGGCCATCATCATCGCGGGGTTCATGATGATCCGGTAGAGCCGGCTTTCCATCGTCTTGAACAGTTCGGAACTCTCGGAACCGGCGGCCACATCCGAATGGTAGATGAATAGCCGCGGCAGGTAGAAAAGCCCGGCCATCCAGGCGATCACGGCCATGATGTGGAAGGCCTTGAACCAGAGGTAACTGTCGTCGGATAGGGTGTAGATCAGCACGGCGGCGAGGATGAACACGCCGAGCGCGATGCCGGCCCTCAGCCCACTCCTCGCGCCATCTGGTGAACTGCCGCTCACGCCGCCGCCCCATAGCTGCGAACCCGTGAAATCAGCCGTTCAACATTGGCGGGATCGGCTTCAGGCGTGATGCCATGGCCCAGGTTGAAGATCAGCGGTCCATTGCCGAGCTTGTCGAGAATCCGGTCGATCGCCGCATCGAGATCCACCCCGCCGCTGATCATCTTGAGCGGATCGAGATTGCCCTGCACTGCGCCTTCCTTCTGCAGCTCGGCGGCGAAATCCAAGGGCACCGTCCAGTCGAGACCGATTGCATCGGCATCCGTGCCTGCTCGATAATGCCTCAGATTATAGCCCGCACCCTTGGCGAAGGCGATGATCTTGGCACCCGGCCGCGCTGTCCGCACCATATCGACAATCCGCCGCACGGGCCTTACCGCATATTCCGAGAACTCGTGGTCCGGAAGAATACCCGCCCAGCTATCGAATATCTGCACCGCATCGGCGCCGGCATCGAGCTGAGCGACGAGATAGGCGGCCGAGGCTTCAGCGATATCGCCGAGCAGCTTCTCGAACACCACCGGATGGCGATAGGCAAAGAGCCGGGCAGGGGCCTGGTCCGGCGTGCCGCGTCCAGCGATCATGTAGGTGGCGATTGTCCAGGGCGCGCCGCAGAAGCCGAGCAGCGTCGTCTCCTCGGGCAATTCGCTGCGCAGCCTCCGGACGGTTTCAAACACGGGTGCGAGCCGCGCTTCGATATCAGGCATATGCAGCCGGTTGATGCCATGCTCGTCGATCGGATCGAGCAGCGGTCCTTCGCCTTCTACAAAGCGGACGTTGCGATCGAAAGCATCCGGGATCACGAGGATGTCGGAAAACAGAATCGCTGCATCGAAGCCGAAGCGCCGGATCGGCTGCATCGTCACTTCGACCGCGAGATCCGGGGTGTAACAGAGATCGAGGAAACCCTTCGCCGTCGCCCGCACATGCTTGTACTCCGGCAGATAGCGTCCAGCCTGGCGCATCAGCCAGATCGGTGGAGGTGCAACGGTGTGCCCTTCAAGCACCTCGATGATCTTGCGTTTTACGGTTCCCACAGGCGTCCTATAAAAATATTAAGTCCTTATAAGAGAGTTTCTATTTCTTAAGAGTCGGTGAGTTTCAAGGATTAAAGTGTCGCGTCGGGTTATCCAGAGTCCGTGCACCGGTTTTGTCAGTGGGGACAATGATTGGGCGCCGCCAAGCGAATAATGGGGAGGGGCGGGATTCAGCGATTGGAATCAATGCGCTGGACGGTATCGGCAATCGTCATCGACTGTGGATAGATTGTGGGCGGACATGGAAAGGTAACACTTCCTTAAGGTTCTCCACATCGCTGTTTTCAGGTTATCCTTTTGTGCTAAGGCTGTGGACAAATCGGCCCTTTTCCCCGGCGGTCGGTAACCCTTCCCTAAGCATGCGGGGATTTCCACAGTCATCAACAGGGCCGCTCGAAAAGCTTGGAAAACCGTAAAAACTTCTTTCATCTCCACCTCATTTCTGACTCCACCGGAGAGACTCTCATTGCCGCCGGCCGCGCCGCCGCGTCGCAATTTGCTGATTCGCACGCTGTCGAGCATGTCTATCCCCTTGTGCGGAACCGCAAGCAGGTCGCCGATGTCCTGGCCGAGATCGATCATGCGCCGGGCATCGTGCTGCACACGGTCATCGACCAGGAAATCGCTGCCGTCATCGATGAGGCCTGCAATGCCATGGGCGTGCCCTGCGTATCCGTCATCGAGCCGGTGCTGCAGATCTTCCAGTCCTATCTCGGTGCGCCATCCAGGCGGCGGGTGGGTGCCCAGCACGAGCTGAATGCCGGCTATTTCGCCCGCATCGAGGCGCTCAACTTCACCATGGATCACGACGACGGCCTGCTGCCGCATAATGTGGATGAGGCCGATGTCGTCCTGCTCGGCATCTCCAGGACGTCGAAGACCCCGACGGCGATCTACCTCGCCAATCGCGGCATCAAGACGGCCAATGTGCCGATCGTCACCGGCATGGCCTTGCCCGAGAAACTCTATTCGGCGAGCAAGCCGCTCATCGTTTGCCTGATCGCCACGATCGACCATATTTCCCAGGTCCGCCACAACCGGGTGCTCGGCTCGACGAGCGGCTATCAGGATACCTATACGGATCGCGCGACGATCGCCGAGGAGATCAAATATGCCAAGCAACTTTGCGCGCGCCACAACTGGCCGGTGATCGACGTCACGCGAAAGTCGATCGAGGAGACGGCGGCGGCCATCGTTGCCCTGCGCGTCAAACAACGATAGTGGATGCGCGGGCAAAAATGGAAGGGTCCATGTCGGCTAAACTCATACTCGCCTCGAACAGCGCCTCGCGCAAATCGTTGATGCAGGGCGCCGGACTGCAATTCGAATCGGCGGGTGCGGATATCGACGAACGCGGCGTCGAAGCCCGGCTCGCCGCCAACTACGCCAAGCCGCCGGAGATTGCCGTCGAACTGGCCAGGGCCAAGGCACTCTGGGTCTCGGAGCGAAATCCCGAAGCCTATGTCATAGGTTCCGACCAGGTCCTCTCGCTGGGCGACCGGCTGTTCCACAAACCGCTATCCATGGGTGAGGCGGCTGACCATATCCGCGCCATGTCGGGGCAGACCCATCACCTCAATTGCGGCGTGGCGATCGCTTTCCGGGGCGTGATCATCTGGTCGGATGTCTCGATCGCCGGGATGACGATGCGTGCCATTTCGCCTGCTTTCCTGCAGACCTATCTTGATCTCTCCGGCGATGGCATCCTGCAGAGTGTCGGCGCCTATCTGTTCGAAGGTCCGGGCATCCAGCTCTTCGAGAAAATCGAGGGCGATTACTTCACCATTCTCGGCCTGCCGATGCTGAAATTGCTCGCCGGCCTGCGCCAGCTGGAACTGATCGATGCGTGATTCACGTGAAACATCGTTAACGAAAGCCTTCGTCACCGGCTTTCCCGTGAAGCATTCGCGCTCGCCGCTGATCCACGGTCACTGGCTGAAGCAGTTCGGCATCGCAGGAAGCTATGAGGCGGTCGAGGTGGCGCCGGCCGATTTCGCCACATTCATCGCAGCTCTCAAGGATGGCTCGTCGGGTTTTGCCGGTGGCAATGTCACCATTCCGCACAAGGAAATGGCCTTCGCGCTCGCGGACGAGCCTGATGAATTGGCCTCCGAACTCGGGGCCGCCAACACGCTTTACCTGCGCGACGGCCGGCTCAAGGCCACCAATACGGACGGTTATGGCTTCCTCAACAATCTTGATGACCGAGCTCCGGGCTGGGACGCTAACAAGAATTCCGCCGTCATTCTCGGTGCAGGCGGCGCCAGCCGTGCCATCATCCAGGCGCTGCGCGATCGCGGTTTCGGCGCCGTTCATGTCCTCAATCGCACCGAGGCACGTGGCCAGGAACTCGCCGACCGCTTCGGGCCACGCGTGCATGCCGGACCGATGGCGGCATTGGCCGAACGGCTTTCCGGTGCCGATCTCTTCGTCAACACGACCTCGCTCGGCATGGACGATTCGGATGCCATCGACATCGATTTCACCGCCATGCGTTCGGGCGCGCTGGTGACCGACATCGTCTACGTCCCGCTGATCACGCCGATCCTAATGCAAGCAAAAGCGCAAGGCATGAAGATCGCCGATGGGCTCGGCATGCTGCTGCATCAGGCGGTGCCCGGGTTTGAGAAATGGTTCGGCCAGCGGCCTGAAGTGACGCCCGAGATTCGCGCGCTGATAATATCCGACATGGAGAAGCATTGATGATCCGGCTCGGTCTCACCGGCTCGATCGGCATGGGCAAGTCGACCACAGCCCAGATGTTCCGCGACGAAGGCCTGACGGTGATCGATTCCGACGCGGTGGTCCATGAACTCTATCGCGGCGAGGCGGTGCCGCTGATCGAACGCGCCTTCCCCGGCACGACGGATGACGGCCAGGTCGACCGCAAGAAGCTGTCGGCCTGGCTCGCCGACCATCCCGAAGATTTCAAGCTGCTCGAGGCGATCGTCCATCCGCTGGTCCGGCGCAAGGAAGTGGAGACAATCTCCGAGGCGAGAGAGTCAGGCGCTGACATCATCGTGCTCGATATCCCGCTATTGTTCGAAAGCGGCACCGAATCACGCGTCGACAAGACAGTGGTCGTGACCTGCGATCCGGACATCCAACGCGCCCGGGTACTGGCCCGGCCCGGCATGACCGAGGAGAAGTTCCAGATGATCCTGTCGCGCCAGATGCTGGATGTGGAAAAGCGCAAGCGCGCCGATTTCCTGATCGACACGGGCAGGGGTTTTGACCATGCTCGCGCCGAGGTTCGGAAGACCGTGGCGGCACTACGGGCAAAGGGATAATCGATGGCCTTGCGGGAAATCATCTTCGATACGGAAACCACGGGCCTTGATGCACGTGAGGACCGGATCATCGAAATCGGCGGCATCGAGCTCGTCGATCATTTTCCGACCGGCCGCACCATCCATCTCTACATCAATGCCGATGGCAAGAAGGTCCATCCGGATGCACTGGCCGTCCATGGCATCACGGATGAATCTCTCGCCGACAAGCCGAAATTCCGTGAGGTCGCCGAGCAGATCCTCGAATTCTTCGGCGATGGCCAGTGGATCGCCCATAACGCGACCTTCGATATGGGCTTCATTAATGCCGAACTCGCCCGCATCGACATGCCGCCGATCGTGCCGGCCAAGGTCACCGATACCCTCGCGCTAGCCCGCCGCAAGCATCCGATGGGCCCGAATTCGCTCGACGCGCTCTGCCGGCGCTATGGCATCGACAATTCCCACCGGCTAAAGCATGGCGCGCTTCTCGACTCCGAGCTTCTCGCAGAGGTCTATATCGAACTGATCGGCGGCAAGCAGGCAGCCCTCGGTTTCGGTGGTACCAGCGATAGCCGCGGCGGCCGCGTCATCGTCGAGCAAAGCATCGAGATCATGGCCCGTCCCCGCCCGCTGTCACCGCGCCTGACGATCGAGGAAATCACGGCGCATACTGAAATGGTCGTGAAGCTTGGTGAAAAGGCGGTGTGGGCGAGATACGGAATTGCGGCAACGGCGACCAAGCACTGATTGCCGGCCGATAGACTTCTCCTAGTTCCTTGCCCCTCACCCTAGCCCTCTCCCCGTAAGAACGGGGCGAGGGGACGCTGGGCTTGCTCTCCTCGCTAGCTTCGCACCGCCTCGATGGGAGCAAGAATGGCCCCACAAGTCCCTTCTCCCCGCTTGCGGGGAGAAGATGCCGGCAGGCAGATGAGGGGCAACCCGAAGCGCAACCTTCATCCAACAAAAAACCCGGAAGTCTCCTCCCGGGTCTCATCGTCCAAATCTCTCGACCGAAATCAGTTGGTCGCCGCGACCTTGGCCTTGGCCTGTTCCTCGGCCATGCGCTGCTGGAACATCTGCGCGAAATCGATCGGGTCGATCATCAGCGGAGGGAAGCCACCGTTACGGGTCGCGTCGGCAACGATCTGGCGCGCGAACGGGAAGAGCAGGCGGGGGCATTCGATGAACAGCACCGGCAGCATGTGTTCCTGGGCAAAGCCCTGGATGCGGAACAGGCCGCCATAGGAAAGCTCTGCATGGAACACCGTCTTGTCGCCTTCCTTGGCGGAAGCGTCGAGCGTCAGAACCACGTCGAAATCGGTTTCCGACATCGGGTTGGCGTTGACGTTGACCGAGATGTTGATGTTCGGGGCCTTCTCGCGCGACTGCAGCGAGCGCGGCGCGCCGGGATTCTCGAACGAGAAATCCTTGGTATACTGCGCCAGGATGTTGATGGACGGTTGGGGGGCTGCTTCCGTGCCGTTCGTTGTTGCGTCTGCCATGGTATTTCCTCTTGGGGCCGGAGTGAAGTGTGCGGAAGATCCGGCTTCACCAACGTTATCTTTCGGCTTGCCGCTCTATCACTTCACCTTTTGGGTGACAACCCTCTCGACAGCGTCACAACCGCTGCAGCGAGCCGACGTTTCAATCCTTGCGTTCGATATGCCCGACTGGTGGATCGCGCGGCTCGCGGCGTTCGAAATCCTCGGGCGACAGATCGACCACGCCGTCCTCGCGGCTTCCCCGGCGAGGCCCTCCGCCGCGCGGACCGCCTGTTCGGAAGGTGGTGAATTTGACGCGCGACCGGACGAAGTGCCTGATCCCTCCGCGGATGAATGGGATCATCAGGAGAAGGCCGATCACATCGGTCACGAAACCGGGTATGATGAGCAGGATGGCGCCGATGACGATGAGCACGCCATCGACCAGTCCGACCTCCGGCGTCTGTCCCTGGCGGATATCGCGATTGATCTTCTTGAGCACGCTGAGGCTCTGGTAGCGCAGCAGGACCGCGCCGAGAATCGCCGACAGGATGACCAGCGCAATGACTTTCCAGACCCCGATCGCCTGGCCGACATAGATGAAGACCGCGATCTCGATCACCGGCATCAGGATGAGCAGGATCGGAATGATTATCAGCGGCATGTCTTTTCCCTTGTTACGGCCATTTGATTGATCGATAAATCACGACTATATGGTGGCGATAGAGTTCCAACCAAGGTGAGAAATGGGTACCGACAATATCATTACGCTTTTTTTCCTGATTGTCGCCGCGCTGATATTCCTCAATCTGCGCAGCGTGCTGGGAAAACGTACCGGCACCGAGAAGCCACCTTTTGATCCCTACCGGCGCGACCAGCAGGATGTCGAGCGACAGAGCCAGCCGGCGGATGACGGCAAGGTCATCACGCTGCCGCGCCGCGACCAGCAATCGCAGCCGCAGGCCGATATGCCAAGCCGCTATGAGATCATCGATGATTTCGCCACGCCGGGTACACCGCTGAACGACCAGCTGCGCCAGGTCTACGACAACGATCCTGCCTTCGACCCCAAGCAGTTCGTCGACGGCGCCAAGGCGGCCTATGAGATGATCGTCCAGGCCTTTGCCGAGGGCGACCGCAAGTCGCTCAAGACGCTGCTGTCGAACGATGTCTACCAGGGTTTCGACCAGGCGATCACCGCCCGCGAGAAGGCCGGCGAGACGGTAAAGTCCACCTTCGTCGGCATCGAGAAGGCGGAAATCTCCAACGCCGCGATGGATGGCAGCGAGGTGACGATCACCATGCGCATCGTCAGCCAGCTCATCTCGGCCACTTATAATTCGGCCGGCGAAGTCATCGAAGGCAATGCCGATACGGTTGCGGAAGTGGTCGACAGCTGGAGCTTTGCCCGCGATACGCGCTCGCGCGACCCCAACTGGAAGCTCGTGCAAACCCAATCCGAAGGCTGAACCGGAGCCATGGATTTCGCGCTCAGGCCGCTTTCGTTCGAAGAAATAGAGGGCTGGAAGGACGATGATCCTTCCAGCCTTTTTCCCGTCATGGCGCGCTGTCTCGAGCATATCAGGGGCACCAAGCCATACAAAACCGGCTCGCTCGGCATCACGGCGGATGAACTGGCTATAGTCTTCGAGGCGGCAGGTATGGCCAAACCAGCCAGCGCCGGGGAAGCACGGCGCTTCTTCGAACAGAATTTCCAGCCGTTTTTCATCATTCCCGATTCCGGCAGGCCGGGTCTGGTCACCGCCTTTTACGAACCGGAAGTCGAGGTCTCGGAAACCCGGTCGGAGGTCTGGTGTCACCCGTTCTATCGCCGCCCACCGGATCTCATCGATATCGACGACGCCAACCGGCCGCAAGGTTTCGATCCATCCTACGCCTTTGCCCGCGAGACCAAGGAGGGCATCGGCTACTATCCACGCCGCCAGGCCATCGACGGGGGCTATCTCGAAGGCAAGGGGCTGGAAATCGCCTGGGCGAGATCGCGCGTTGATGTCTTCTTCGCCCATATCCAGGGCGCCGCGCGGCTGGTTTATCCCGATGGCAGCATCCGGCGCATCACATTCGCCGCCAAGGCCGGCCATCCCTTCACGGGCATCGGCCGCTACCTGATCGATATCGGCGAAATCCCGCCCGAGAAGATTTCGATGGGTTCGATCCGCGATTGGCTCGCCGCCCATCCCGACCGGCAGGGCGAGGTGCTCTGGCAGAACCCCTCCTACATCTTCTTCCGCGAGGCGCCGGTCGAGGGTCTCGAACTCGGCCCGGTCGCGGCCGCAAAAGTGCCGCTCGAGGCCATGCGCTCGATCGCCGTCGACCGGTTGATCCATACCTTCTCGTCGCCCTTTTTCATCCGTAGCCAGACGCTCACCCATCTGACCGGGGGAAGGCCCTTCGCCCGGCTGACGATGGCGCTCGATACTGGCTCGGCGATCGTCGGCCCGGCGCGCGGCGATATTTTCACCGGATCCGGCAAACAGGCCGGTGACCTCGCCGGTAACGTGAAGAACGACGCCGATTTCATCATCCTCGTCCCCAAATCCGCCGCCGGGAGATTTTTCTGATGCGCGGGCGGGGCAAGAAGGTGCTGACGACGGACGACCGTATCCTTTGGGGCAAGGTCGCGCGCAGCACCAACGCGCTTCCCGGCCGCATGAGCGAGATCGAGGCTTTCGAAAAGTCGATCGTCGAGGTCGAAGAGGAGCCGAAGCCCATCATCAAGCAGGCGGCACCGGCTCTGAAGAAGGCCGTCATCACGACATTCGAGGACATATCCTATCAGGCGCCGCCGCAGCCGAGGCATCCGGGCGGAACGCACCAGCCGCTCGAACGTCCGGTCAAGCGCAAACTCGCCAAGGGCCGGCTGGAACTGGATGCTCGGATCGATCTGCACGGCCTGTTCCAGGAAGAGGCGCATGCGCTGCTCCATTCCTTCATCCTGCGCGCCCATGAGCGCGGCCTGCGCCATGTCCTGGTCATAACAGGCAAGGGTTCGTCGATGGGCAGCGATGGCGCGCTGAAGCGCGCCGTGCCGATGTGGTTTGGCAAACCCGAATTCCGCCACCTCATCTCGTCCTGGGAAACTTCGGCGCAGAACCATGGCGGCGATGGTGCGCTCTATGTCCGGCTGTCGCGCCGGCGGGGAGAGGCCGAATGACACCCTTCGGCGAGGCGGTCCGCCGCATCCGCCGCGAACGCGGCATTACCCAGAAGGAGATGGCCAAGGCACTCAACGTCTCGCCCGCCTATCTCTCGGCGCTGGAGAGCGGCAAGCGCGGCAAGCCGGGCTTCGATTTCCTCCAGCGCGTCGCGGGCTACCTCAACATCATCTGGGACGAGGCCGACGATCTCTTCCGCGTGGCGGCCATTTCCCACCCTCGCGTGGTGGTCGATACGTCGGGCTTGCCGCCGGATTACACCGCCTTTGCCAACCGCCTGGCGGGCGAAATCCGCACGCTTCACCCGCAAACCATCCGCGAATTGTCGGCAGTATTGGCTAATGCTGCGAAACCGCGCGAAAAGCGCCCCTGATCCCCTGTTTTCTGCCGTATTTCTAGCCTCTAGATTTGGTTCTTGGGGTCAAAATCCCTATATTCGACGGCATATAGCACTAGGTGATTCGGGTGTGGTTCTCGCGCCCTGAGATCTTTGGAAAAGAAAGTAGTCCATGGCCGGTTCATCCGAAGAAGAAATTCCGGAGAGCGCCGAATACGGCGCCGATTCGATCAAGGTTCTGAAGGGGCTGGATGCTGTCCGCAAACGTCCCGGCATGTATATCGGCGATACCGATGACGGCTCCGGCCTGCACCACATGGTCTATGAAGTCGTCGACAACGCCATCGACGAAGCACTGGGTGGCCATGCCGACCTGGTCACCGTCACGCTGAATGCCGATGGCTCGGTGACTGTCACCGACAACGGTCGTGGCATCCCAACCGGCATGCATGAAGAGGGCGTCTCGGCGGCCGAGGTCATCATGACCCAGCTCCATGCCGGCGGCAAATTCGACCAGAATTCCTACAAGGTGTCCGGCGGTCTGCACGGTGTCGGCGTGTCGGTCGTCAATGCGCTGTCAGTCAAGCTCAAGCTCAAGATCCGCCAGAAGGGCAACATCTACGAGATGAGCTTCACTCACGGCGTGGCAGATGCGCCGCTTGCGATCACGGGCGAGGCCGGCGACGAGACCGGAACGGAAGTGACGTTCACCGCCAGCGAACTGACCTTCACCAAGACCGAATACGATTATGCGACGCTCGAGCACCGCCTGCGCGAGCTCGCCTTCCTCAATTCCGGCGTCCGCATCGTTCTCACCGACAAGCGTCATTCCGACATCAAGCAGGAAGAACTGCTCTATGACGGCGGCCTGGAAGCCTTCGTGCTCTATCTCGACCGCGCCAAGAAACCGCTGATCGACAAGCCGATCGCCATCCGCAGCGAAAAGGATGGCATTACGGTCGAAGTAGCGATGTGGTGGAACGACAGCTACCACGAGAATGTGCTCTGCTTCACCAACAACATCCCGCAGCGCGACGGCGGCACGCATCTTGCCGGCTTCCGTGGTGCGTTGACGCGCCAGATCACCGGCTATGCCGACAGTTCTGGCATCCTGAAGAAGGAAAAGGTCTCGCTCACCGGCGACGATTGCCGCGAAGGCCTCACCGCCGTGCTCTCGGTCAAGGTGCCTGACCCGAAATTCTCTTCCCAGACCAAGGACAAGCTCGTCTCGTCGGAAGTCCGGCCGGTCGTTGAAAACCTTGTCAACGAGGCGCTCAACCAGTGGTTCGAGGAACATCCGTCCGAATCCAAGATTCTGATCGGCAAGGTGGTGGAAGCAGCCGCCGCCCGCGAAGCCGCCCGCAAGGCCCGCGAACTCACCCGCCGCAAGGGCGCGCTCGATATCGCTTCGCTGCCCGGCAAACTCGCCGATTGCTCCGAGCGCGATCCGGCAAAATCCGAAGTCTTCCTCGTCGAGGGTGATTCGGCAGGTGGCTCGGCCAAGCAGGGCCGCTCGCGCGAGAACCAGGCGATCCTGCCGCTCCGGGGCAAGATCCTCAATGTCGAGCGCGCGCGCTTCGACCGCATGCTCGGCAGCGCCGAAATCGGCACGCTGATCACCGCGCTCGGCACCGGCATCGGCAAGGATGAGTTCAACGCCGACAAGCTCCGCTATCACAAGATCATCATCATGACGGACGCCGACGTCGATGGCGCCCATATCCGCACCCTGCTGCTCACCTTCTTCTTCCGGCAGATGCCGGAGCTGATCGAGCGCGGCCATCTCTACATCGCCCAGCCGCCGCTCTATAAGGCGAGCCGCGGCAAGTCCTCGACCTATCTCAAGGACGAGAAGGCGTTCGAGGAATTTCTCATCGATGCCGGCCTTGAGGACGCAACGCTAACGCTCGGCAGCGGCGAAATGCGCGGCGGCCCCGACCTCCGGGAAATCATCGCCGATGCGCTTCGCCTGCGCGGTCTGGTCGAGGGCCTGCATTCACGCTACAGCCGCTCGCTGATCGAGCAGGCGGCGATTGCCAGGGGCCTTAATGCCGAGCTGATGAGCGATCTCGGCCGGGCCGATACCGTGGTCAGCGAGATCGCCCGTCGGCTCGACCTGATCTCTGAGGAAACCGAGCGCGGCTGGACCGGGCTGCTCGGCGAGGATGGCGGTCTGCGCTTCGAGCGTATGGTGCGCGGCGTCAAGGAATCGGTGCTGATCGACATGGGCCTGATCGGCTCGTCCGACGCGCGTCATATCGACCAGATGAGCGAACGGCTGCACGAAATCTATTCCGTGCCGCCGAAGCTCAACAAGAAGGATGGCAGCGTCGAGATTTCAGGGCCGAAGGCGCTGCTCGAACAGATCTTCGGCATCGGCCGCAAGGGTCTGTCCATGCAGCGCTACAAGGGCCTCGGCGAAATGAATGCCGACCAGCTCTGGGAAACCACGCTCGATCCGAATGCCCGCTCGCTGCTGCAGGTCCGTGTCCACGATGCGACCGATGCCGACGGCCTGTTCTCGCGCCTGATGGGCGACGAGGTCGAACCCCGCCGCGAATTCATCCAGGAAAATGCGCTGGGTGTGGCGAATCTGGATATTTGATCCAAACCACTGTCTCGACGTCATCCTCGGCACGGCCGAGCATGACGTCGTGGGCGTGGTAGCGCTTCGGCCTCCGAAGCCCATCCCATCCGTGATTCACGTGAAACGAATTCTCACTCCGGCGGCGTGCCGTTCTCTTCGAGAATGTTGCCGGCGAAGTAGAGCGAGCCGCCGATCAGGATGCGCGGCGCGCGGTCGTCACCCTTGGCTAGTGCTGAAATCAGTGCCAATGCGTCAGCAGCCGAATCGACGGGTTCGGCGATGAGGCCCGCTTCCGCCGCGTCATGCGCCAGCGCCACCGGATCGATCGTCGCATCGGAATTGCGAATGCCGACGGTGAAGACCTTGCGGGTCAACCCTTCAAAGGCCTCAAAATAGCCCTTGGGATCCTTGGTGTTGATCATGCCGGTGACGAGATAGAGCGGGCGTGGGTCGCGTTCCTCGAAGCCGGCGATCGCCTCGGCCACCGCACGCCCACCATGCGGATTATGCCCGCCATCGAGCCAGATCTCGGAACCCTCGGGCGCCTGCGCCACGAGATTGCCAGTCCGCAAACGTTGCAGGCGTGCCGGCCAGTCGACATTCTTCATCGCCTTGGCGGCGATCTCCTCGTTGACGAGGAAGCCTGCTGCCTTCACGGCGCGGATCGCCGCACCGGCGTTGGAATATTGGTGCCGGCCCGGTAGTGCCGGCAGCGGCAGGTCCATCAGGCCGTTGTCGTCCTGGTAGATCAGCCGGCCGTTTTCCTCATGCGCCAGGTAATCCTGGCCGTAGATCACGTAAGGCGCGCCCAGCCGCTCGGCGCGGTCGACCAGCACGTCGAGCGCCGCACCCTCTTCCTGCCGGCCGAACACGGCCGCCGCACCGCGCTTGATGATACCCGCCTTGGCGAGCGCGATCTCTTCGATCGTCTGGCCGAGCCAGGTCTGGTGATCGAGCGCGATCGGCATGATCAGCGACACGGCCGGGTCCTCGATGACATTGGTGGCATCGTACATGCCGCCAAGCCCGACTTCGATCACCACCGCGTCCGCCGGATTCTCCGCGAACAGCAGGAAGGTCACCGCAGTCAAGAGTTCATAGACCGTGATAGGCTGTCCGGCATTGACGCGCTCGCTGCGTAGCACGGCATCGAGCAGCGCTTCGTCGCTCACCAGCTTTCCCGCACCGCCCCGCACGCCGATGCGATAGCGTTCATGCCAGCGCACGAGATGCGGCGAGGTGTGGACGTGAACGGCGAGCCCCTGCGCTTCGAGCAAGGCCCGGCAGAAGGCCGTGGCCGAACCCTTGCCGTTGGTACCGGCGACATGGATGATCGGCGGCAGGGCATCCTGCGGCCGGCCGAGATCGTCGAGCAGCCGCGCGATGCGGTCGAGAGACAGGTCGAAGCCGCGCGGAAAGATGCCGAGCAGCCGGTCGATTTCCTGCTCTGCCCGGCTGGGGGCCAGGTTGCTCATCTGGACCCTTATTCGGCTGCGAGTGCGAGCTGCTTCATCTCTTCGGCCGGCATGCGCATCATCATCCGGCACATGCGGGCAAGCATCTCGGGGATTTCACGACGGTCGATGACCATGTCGACCATGCCGTGTTCCATCAGGTATTCCGAGGTCTGGAAGCCCTCGGGCAGCTTTTCACGGATCGTCTGTTCGATCACGCGCTTGCCCGCGAAGCAGATTTCCGCGCCGGGTTCGGCCAAATGCACGTCGCCCAGCATGGCATAGGAAGCGGTGACGCCGCCGGTCGTCGGGTTGGTCAGCACGACGATATAGGGCTGGCCCGATTCCTTCAGCATGTCGACGGCTACGGTGGTGCGCGGCAACTGCATCAGAGACAGGATGCCTTCCTGCATGCGCGCGCCGCCGGAAGCCGGGAACATCACGAGCGGACATTTTTCCTGGATCGCGCGCTCGAAAGCCTTGATAATCGCTTCGCCGGCTGCAAGGCCCAGTGAGCCACCCATGAAATTGAACTCATGGACCACGCCGACCATCCGGACGCCACGCACATAGCCGACGCCGGCGAGGATCGTGTCCTCGAGCCCGGTCTTGATGCGGCCATCGCGCAGCCGGTCGGCATATTTCTTGTTGTCGCGGAAACGCAGCGGATCCTGCGCCACCTTCGGCTGCGGCAGAAGTTCGTAGGCAGCGTCGTCGAAGAGGTCGTTCAGTCGCTCGCGCGCCGGCATTTTCATGTGATAACCGGAATTCGGGATCACCCACTTGTTGGCTTCCAGCTCCTTGTGGAACACCATCTCGCCGGTCTCCGGGCACTTGATCCAGAGATTTTCGGGCGTATCGACCGTCGGGCGGCCGAGCATGGAGTTGATCTTGGGGCGGACGAAATTGGTAATCCAGTTCATGATGAACTCCTTTTACCCCGGGTCAGAATCGAACAGGTTCTGACCCTAGATATGGCGATTTATTCGGCGGCCGCAAGGCGCGCGGCATGCACGCCTTCCGACAGGTCGCGCACGAAGCTTGCGACGGATGATACGGTTTCAGCCGTGGCCTTGCCGTCGGCATCGAGCGAAGCGGCCACGACATTGACGATCGCAGTGCCCACCACGACGCCATCGGCGGAAGCGCCGATCAGCCGCGCATGTTCGGCGGTCTTGACGCCGAAGCCGACGCAGACCGGCAATGCGGTGTGGCTCTTGATACGATTGACAGCGCCCGCGATCTTCGTGGGATCAGGCAGCGCCGAGCCGGTAATGCCGGTCATCGATACGTAATAGACGAAGCCCGACGTGTTGGTCAGCACCTTGGGCAGGCGCTTGTCGTCCGTCGTCGGCGTCGCGAGCCGGATGAAATTGATGCCCTTGGCGAGTGCCGGGATGCAGAGTTCGTCATCCATCTCGGCAGGAAGATCGACGATGATCAGGCCATCGATCCCGGCGTCGAGCGCGTCGTCGAGGAATCTGTCGACGCCATAGATATAGATCGGATTGTAATAGCCCATCAGGACGATCGGCGTTGTCTGGTCGCCGGCGCGGAAGGCCTTGGCGATAGCGAGCGTCTTGACCATGTCCTGGCCCGACTTCAGCGCCCGCTGGCCTGCCAACTGGATCACCGGGCCATCGGCCATCGGATCGGAAAACGGCGCGCCGAGTTCGATGATATCGGCACCAGCACCGGGCAGCGCCTTCATGATGTCGAGCGAGGTCTGGTAGTCCGGGTCGCCGGCCATGATATAAGTCACGAAGGCCGGGCGGCCCTCGGCTTTCACATCGGCGAATTTCTTGTCCATACGCGCAGTCATGATCAGAGCCCCATACCGAGAATCTTGCCGACAGTGAAGATGTCCTTGTCGCCTCGGCCGGAGAGGTTCATCAGGATGATCTGGTCCTTGCCCATCTTGGGCGCCCGCTTGATCACCTCGGCGATGGCATGGCTCGGCTCAAGCGCCGGAATGATGCCCTCGAGCTTGGTGAGCAGCTGGAATGCCTCCAGCGCTTCGGTATCCATGATCGGCACATATTCGGCCCGGCCGATATCGTTCAGCCAAGAGTGTTCGGGACCGATGCCGGGATAGTCGAGGCCGGCCGAGATCGAATGACCTTCGAGGATCTGGCCGTCGCGGTCCTGCAGCAGATAGGTCCGGTTGCCATGCAGCACGCCGGGCGAGCCGGCGGTGATCGAGGCACAATGCTCGACACCTTCCAGCCCACGTCCGCCGGCTTCAACGCCGACGATCTTGACGCTGGCGTCATCAAGGAAGGGATGGAAGATGCCGATTGCGTTCGAACCACCGCCCACAGCCGCGATCACCATGTCGGGCAGCCTGCCTTCGGCTTCCATCAACTGCTGCTTGGCTTCGCTGCCGATCACCGACTGGAAATCGCGCACCATCTCAGGATAGGGATGCGGGCCGGCCGCCGTGCCGATCAGGTAATAGGTATCGTCGACATTGGTCACCCAGTCGCGCAGCGCTTCGTTCATCGCATCCTTGAGCGTGCCGCTGCCAGCTGTCACCGGCACCACTTCGGCGCCGAGCAGCTTCATGCGGAACACATTCGGTGCCTGCCGCTCGACATCGGTCGCGCCCATATAGACCACGCACGGATAACCGAAGCGTGCCGCGACGGTGGCGGAGGCCACGCCATGCTGCCCGGCGCCGGTTTCGGCGATGATACGGGTCTTGCCCATACGCTTGGCGAGCAGGATCTGGCCGATGCAGTTGTTGATCTTGTGCGAACCGGTATGGTTGAGCTCCTCGCGCTTGAAATAGATCTTGGCGCCGCCGAGATGCTGGGTCAGGCGCTCCGCATAATAGAGCGGGCTCGGCCGGCCGATATAATGCGTGCCGAGGCTCTTGAGCTCAGCCTGGAATTCCGGATCGGTCTTGGCCTTCTCCCACTCGTCCTGCAGCTCCAGGATCAGCGGCATCAATGTTTCGGCGACGAATCGACCGCCGAAAATGCCGAAGCGGCCGTCCTCGTCGGGACCGGAGCGTAAAGTATTGGGTCTTAGGGCCTCGTTCACTGGTCTTCTCCCCTCAAGCCGCGATGTTGCTTGACGCTTCGGCCAGGCGCACGGCTTCGAAAAATTCATCCATCATCTTGAGATCCTTAACGCCGGGGCTCGATTCGACGCCGGATGATGTGTCTATGCCGGTTGGCCGCGCAATACGCAGCGCCTCGCCGACATTATCCTTGTTGAGCCCGCCGGACAGCATGTAATCCACGCTTGCGTCAAGGCCGGCGAGCAGCCGCCAGTCGAAGCTCACGCCATTGCCACCCGGCAGTTCGGAATTTTTCGGCGGCTTGGCATCGAGCAGGAAGCGGTTGGCGATACCGTCATAGGCCTCTATCCGCCTCAGGTCATCGGCATCGGCGATCGACAGCGCCTTCCACACCGGCAGGCCGGTCACGGCCTTGATCGTCAGCACCCGGTCGGGCGTCTCCTTGCCGTGCAGCTGCAGGATATCGGGTCGCATCAGGGCGACAATCTCGTCGAGGTCGTCATTGTCGGGATCGACCGAGACAGACACGATCTTGACCTTGCCACGCACGCGATCGGCGAGCCGCCCGGCATCCGCGGGCTCGATATGCCTGGGGCTTTTGGCGAAGAAGATGAAGCCGATATGGGTAGCACCAAGCGCCACCGCGCGATCGACCGCTTCCTCGGTCTTCAAGCCGCAAATTTTGATGTCGAGCGTCATGAGCATGCCAGTGACATGAATTCTCGGCCAAGTCGAGGCAAATTTGCGGCATTCGCAGGCGTTTGCCGATGGTCACCGGACCAAATGCGCCCGCCTCAGGGCTTGGTGGATGCGGCAGCGGAGATCGCCATGAGCACTGCGCCAACCGCCATGAAGACCAGCACAAACGGCCACGATGCCGCCAGCAACAGCAGCCAGATCGCTTGGGAACGGTCGGTCGCCTGCCCGCTCATCGCCACGGCAACGAATATCAGGGCCGCTCCCAGGAGCCAGATGTAGAATGTCATCTCGACCATGAGCACACTCTAACACACGATTGACCGCGCGAAACGTGCGTAGGTTAGCCGAAATCCATGACATGCAGCATGGCGCCGTTGCGTTTCAGCCAGCGCTTGGCCTCGTCGCTATGCGGGCAGAGATCCTCGCAGATCGCCCAGAACCGGTCCGAATGGTTCATTTCCGCGAGATGGGCGACTTCATGGGCGGCGAGATAGTCGATCACGTGGTCAGGCGCCATGACGATGCGCCACGAAAACGAGAGATTGCCGTCATGAGAGCAACTGCCCCAGCGGCTCTTGGTGTCCTTCAGCGTGATCGAAGCAACCTTGCGGCCGATCGCTGCGGCGTGCCGGCGTGCCAGCAGGTCGAGATCCTTGCGAGCCTCCACCTTGAGGAAGTCGCGGATACGGCGGGCGAGATGATCCTCAGCGCCGCCGACCAGCAGCACCTGCTCGCCATCCCTCTCGGTGGTTTCGGTGAGGCCGCGCAGTTTGCCGGTGCGCTCGATGCGATGCGGCACGCCTCGGATCTGGATATAGCGTCCCTCGATCACCGCATTGGTGGTCGGAAACCGCGCCAGCTTGGTCATCAGCCAGCCCTGGTGCCGGTTGAGGAAATCCTGGATTTCCCGTTCTTTCAGGCCACGCGGCACGGTCAATTTCAGCGATTGCCCGCCGGGATCGATCCGCAGCGTGATCCGCCGCGCCCGCGCATCTGGACGGATGGTCAGCGGCACGCTACGGCCCGCGACATCGATCGTCCGCGTCTTCGGATCGGATGGCCGTTCGGGCTTCTGGAGGAAGGAGAGGCGTGAAAGCATGGTTGAGAGTTAGCAGATTCGAGGGGAAAGGTAGAGAGCGAGATATTACCGTCGAAACATCCCCTTGAACGCCGTCTCATCCAGCGGCCGGCGCCCGCTCTTCTTCTCACGCTCCTGGAATTTCTCCGGCAGCAGTTCCTTGTCGGCCAGCCTGCCGATAGCAATCCCCGCCTCGATCTTGTAGCGCTCCTGATCGATCCCGAGTTCGGCCACGATCCTGTCCTTCTCGATGCCCGCCATCGGATGCGCTACATAACCCATCATCGCCGCCTGCAGCGTGAAGCTCTGCAGTGCCGCACCCGTATCCAGGGAATGGGTGCCGATCGGCCGAGGCTCGGAACCATCCGTCGGCGTGGTGAACTTGGCCGAGATGACGATGACGATCGCCGCCGCCTTGTGTCCCCATTGCTGGTTTCCGTCATCGAGGAAATGCACATATCGCTGGAAGTTGGGGTCGCCACGCAGTGCATAGCTGAAACGCCAGGGCTGGCGGTTGGACGCCGAATGCGCCCAGCGCGCGGCTTCGAACATCGTCAGCAGATCGCCCTCCGGCATGGCCTCACCGGTGAAGGACCGCGCCGACCAGCGTTCCAGGAATATGGGGTTCACCGGGTGACCCGGCTTGCGTTCGTCCGTCATGATGATTGTTGTCCCCGGTATAAGGTTAGGCGGCCTTTGCCCAATCGAAGGTCAGTTCCTCGCGGAATGCGAAGCGCTTCAAATGGTCGGCGACCACGCCTTCCATCCGTGCGAGATTGTCGTCCGGCGCCTCCAGCTTCAGGCGCAATACGCTGTCATCTGCTTCCAGAAACAAATGGGCACCCGAGGGGAAATCGACGCGACCCTGCTTGGGGTCGAACTCCGTCACCATCTTGTGGGACCAGTGCTTGCAGAGTTGCTGGAGATATTTGCTGCCGCTTTCGGTCTGAACATTCGCGGTCGAAAAGGCCATGGGCTTGCTCCTTGTTTTGCTAGGAATATGGCAAGCCGGGGAGGGTTTCGCAATCGCGTGCGATGCGACATTGCGTTCACTTACTCACGCATTTCGTGATGCGTCGGCGGCCATGGCGCGCAGCATGAGCGCATCGGAGCCGCTCCATTCGAGAAACCCACCCATCCGGCGCCGGATTTTTTCCTGGTGGTTCTGCGCAATGTCGGAGAGCCGATGCTTCAGGAACGGATTTTCGAACCGTTCGATGGTCTGGGCGACGTAAGCACGCGCCGCGCCACGCATGCCCTGCGCGGCAAAGCCCGGCAGCACCTCGTCCTCGTAGAGGTCCTCGAGCCGTGCCTTCGCATCGGGCCGGTCCATCAGCTGTTTCACGGTCATGTCGCGCGGCAGATCGGATTTCAGCCAGCCGTCGGCGAGATAGGTATGGCCAAGATTGAGGATGAACAGCTTGAGCCGCTCATACCGGGCGATGTCGCTCGCCACCACCATTGCCGGATGCGTGCAGGGCAGGACCTGACCCGGCTGGCTCTCGATCGCCCAGAGCGCATAGGGCTCGGCAATCGCGCCCGCCGGCTCCAGCGGTTCGGAAACGATCCGGTCGACCAGGGTATTGGAAAAGATCACTTTTTCCTCGATCCAGGCGATGAATGGCTCGCCGATATGCCAATCGCGCGCGAGCTTCAGCACGATGGCTTTGAGATTGTCGCCGTTGCGCGGAATGAGTTCGGCGGGCAGGATCGTCAACCCCTCACCGGATTGCTGGAAGCGCGCGAACAGCAGCTTCGTCAGCTTGCCGGGAAAGGATGCCGGGATCGCCTCCGGCCATCCGGCGCTCTCGGCGGAAATATCATAGCCCGTGTCGGCCGTGTTGCAGATGACGACCTTTGTTTCGCCGGCGAAGATTCGTGAAAGCTCGTCCCATTGCGTCAGCGCCGAAAGCGTGCGCTTGACCGACATCACGCAACTCACCTTGTCCACGATCCTTCCGTCCTGCTTGCCGCGGATATGGATGAGAAACCCGTCCTTCGCCGCCAGTGCGGCGAGCCGCCGGCTTCGTTCGCCCGCCCCGGTCGTCTGCACGATGGTCACCGGTCCCAGAGCTTCCCCGCGTTTCATCGCCTCGCTGATGAACAGATCGGCATGCGCCTGGAGAAAGCGGCTGGTTCCGAATTGCAGGACCGGTGTATCCATTTGCACCTCAGCCGGGAACGGATTGCAGGAGCGTTTGACGCGCGGAATTCAGATGCAGTCGACACGCCGCCTCGATTCGATCAGGATCGCGCGACCTCAGCGCCGCGATATAATCGAGATGCTCGATCATCGCGCGCTCGTTGCGGGCACGGGCAAACGCCTTGTTCCACTGGTAGTGATAGTGGAAGATGAAGGCGATCACGTCGTAGAAATCCACCACGAATCGGTTGCCGGATGCCCGGTGCACCAGCAGATGGAATTTCTCGTCGAGCGCCGAGAAATCCTTGTAGCGCGCATCGATGTCGGCGAGCAGCACATGGTGCTCGGCCTCGATCTCGTCGAGATCGGCCCAGGCGGGATGATCGTCGGAGAGATGCGCGAAGGACGCCGCCGACCTCAGTTCGAACATCTCGCGCACTTCGGTCAGTTCGAGCGCGAAATCAATGGTGAAACCCTTGAGGATCCAGTGGCTGTTCGGTCGCTTCTCGATCAGCCCGAAGCGCGAGAAGCGGATCAGGAATTCCCTGACGCTGGTCGTGCCGGTGCCGATCTCGCGGGCCAGTTCCGCCTCGTTGATCTGGGTGCCGGGTTCGGCGTCGCCGGTCAGAATCCGCTTCATGAAGCTCTTCTCGATCACGTCGTTCAGCGAATTGGTTTCCTCGTCGGGAAAGAAATCCTGGACTTCCGGTCCGCGCAGCACAGTCTTGACGCGCTTGTCCCAGTTGATCAGCCGCGCCTCGTGCATCCGCGACAGGATTGCGCGCACGGTGGTGCGGCTGATGCCCAGCCGCTCGCCGAGCTCCGGTTCCGAGGGCAGGTTGTCATTGGTACTCAGCTCCGCCAGACAGCGGTTATAAGCTTCCTTGAAGACGGTATTCTGCCGTGCCATGCCGGGAGTCCCAATGTTACATCTCCATGACAATATTACCCATTGGCGGCCATCTGTCTATTGTCGATAAAAGACAAAAATCAAAGCCGAACCCGAATTCCATAAGCGCGAAATGTCCGTTATCGGCAGCCGCAATGCGCTGAAGGCCGATTTCCTGCACGTCGCGGCCTCGATCGCATCAGGTGCCGTGGACATGTCCAAGCTTATCACGCACCAGACCAGCCTTGCCGGATCGATCACCGATCTGCCGCGCTGGGCGCACCAGAAGGAAGGTCTGATCAAGGCCGGGATTTCGATTTGAAGTGGATAAGCCTGGCACAGGCAACAATGGTTACTACATTTAGTCATACGAATTGATAGGTTGATCCGAATCGGAACAATCGGCTTTGTTGTTGATTAGGGGAAACCTGTTAGGTTCTTCGCGGTTGCAATAAGCACAAGACGGCAGACGGGAAGCCGCGGTGCGAAAAAGTAAGGCGTGTGAATGTTTTATCAGCTTTATGAACTAAACCATGCCGCGATGGCGCCATGGCGCGCTGCAGCAGAATCAATGCGAGTTGCCTATCGCAACCCCTTCAATCCCATGGCCTATACCAAGCTCGGCCGCGCATTCGCCGCGGGCTTCGAAGTCTTCGAGCGCGCCACGCGGCGCTACGGCAAGCCGGCTTTCGGCCTCGATACCACCGATATCGGCGGCAAGCAGGTGTCGGTCCACGAGAACGTGGTCTGGTCGAAACCCTTCTGCGATCTCCTCCATTTCGAGCGCTGTCTGCCTTCGGGCCATAAGAAGGATCCGAAGATCCTCATCGTGGCGCCGATGTCCGGCCACTACGCCACGCTGCTGCGCGGCACGGTGGAAACCCTGTTGCCCGACGCCGAGATCTACATCACCGACTGGAAGGACGCGCGCATGGTGCCGCTGTCCGAAGGCCGCTTCGATCTCGACGATTACATCGATTACGTCATCGAAATGATCCATCACCTCGGCGAAGACACCCATGTGATCGCCGTCTGCCAGCCCTCGGTTCCGGTCCTCGCCGCCGTTGCGCGCATGGAGGAAGAAGGCGATCCGCTTTCGCCGTCATCCATGACGCTGATGGGCGGCCCGATCGATACCCGCATCAATCCGACGGCCGTCAACCAGCTCGCCCAGGCCCGCCCTCTTTCCTGGTTCGAGGAGAACGTCATTATGCAGGTGCCGTGGCCACAGCCGGGCTTCATGCGTCCGGTCTATCCCGGCTTCCTGCAGCTCTCGGGCTTCATGTCGATGAATCTCGACCGCCACATGATCGCCCATAAGGAGTTCTTCGGCCATCTGGTGAAGAATGACGGCGAGCCGGCCGAGAAGCACCGCGACTTCTATGACGAATATCTCGCTGTCATGGACCTGACCGCCGAATTCTATCTGCAGACGGTCAAGACCGTGTTCATCGAACATTCGCTCCCCAAGGGCGAAATGACCCATCGTGGCAAGCTGGTCGATCCCTCGAAGATCAGGACGACCGCCCTGCTGACGGTGGAAGGCGAAAACGACGACATTTCAGGCCTTGGCCAGACCAGGGCGGCGCAGACGCTCTGCTCGAGCCTCACCGATGACATGCGTATGCACTACATGCAGCCGGACGTCGGCCATTACGGCGTGTTCAACGGCTCGCGCTTCCGCAAGGAAATCGCGCCGCGCATCCTGAAATTCATGAACGACCATGGCAAGGCGGCGGCGAAGCCCGCCATGCGGGTCATCGAGGGCGGCAGGCGCCGCATGGCCGCTTCCGGAAAGTAAGTAACGCCCTGATATTGTTAAGTATTGTAAAGCGGGCCGGAGCAGGAAATTGCTCCGGCCCGCTGCTTTTTGTGCTGAAATATTGCTTGATTATCAAGCACCTGTCCGATTCCGGTTCGCGATGTTCTTGAAGGCGGCAAAATCCTTCCCACATCGATTGTACCGGTTCACGCTTTTGTGAGCCGTCTACCGCAAGGAACTGGAAAGATGTACCGCACTGCACCACTCATACGGCCCGATTGGACGCCGGCCACCATCGCGCTGATGGTCCTGGGTTTCATCGTCTTCTGGCCGCTTGGCCTGGCAATGCTCGCCTATATCCTCTTCGGTGACCGGCTGCATGCCTTCAAACGAGAGGCGAATGAAAAGATGGATGGATTCTATCGCAACTGCAGGCAAGCCGGCGGCTGGCACGGCCGCAGCCGTCACCATCGCCCCGACACAGGCAATGTTGCCTTCGACGATTGGCGCAAGGCCGAACTCGAACGCATCGAGGAAGAACGCCGCAAGCTCGACGAAATGCGCGCAGAGTTCGACAATTACCTCCGCGAACTGCGCCGCGCCAAGGACCAGGAAGAGTTCGACCGCTTCATGCGCGATCGCAACAACCGTCCCCCGGCCAACACCGACAACCACGAAGGCTTCTCCGGCTGATTTTTCGCCGGGGAATGCCGAACACGAAGCCCGCGTCCCGCCGCCAGGGACGCGGGCTTTGCGATTGAGGACGCGTTTGCCGCCTTGCTCCCCTTCTCCCCTTGGGGAGAAGGTGGTCCGAAGGACCGGGGGTTGCGCGAAGCGCCCAATGCTATCGGGGGAACCCCTCATCGCCTCGCATTCGCTCGGCACTTCTCCCCAAGGGGAGAAGAGGACCTAAGCGGCCGCATCGCCGAGGCAGGCTAAGCGACATTGACCTTACGAAAAACAAAAACGCCGCGCATCTCACGATACACGGCGTTCCAAATTTCTATCGCTGCGATGACCCAATGTCACCGCATGGTTTCACGTGAATCACGCAGCGCCGGCGATCCAGGCGGACAGGGCGGTCTTGGGGGCGGCGCCGACCTTGATGTCGGCGACCTTGCCGCCTTTGAAGATGGCGAGCGTCGGGATCGAGCGCACGCCGAACTGGGCGGCCAATTCCGGATTGTCGTCGATGTTGAGCTTCACGACCTTCACCTTGCCGGTCATCTCATTGGAAATTTCCTCGAGCGCAGGCGCGATCATCTTACAGGGTCCGCACCATTCGGCCCAGAAGTCCACCACGACCGGTTCGGCCGAATTCAGGACCTCGTTCTGGAAATTGTTATTGTCGACCTTCACGGTGGCCATGCGTCTCTCCTTTCGCGGACGAAATTAACTTGATCCTGTATGTGAGCATGCGTCGCCCGTCTTTCAATGGGGTAAATCATTGAGGGGAAATAGCAAGCAGGGCTTTTTCAAGTTCAGCCGGTTCGAGAGCATAAAGATGCGGCCCTTCGGTATAGATCAGCAAGCATTCCACCGCTTTGCCGGCAAAAAGAGGCGATAAAACCTGCGCATAAAGCGCCAGCTGCGCCCTGTGGGCAAAGGGGATATCCTCGCGTGAGGCGGGTGGCACGCGGTTGGTCTTGTAGTCGAGGATGAACACCTTGTCGCCAGCCGTCCCCATGCGATCGATTCGCCCCGAGACGGCATAATCGCGCCCCTTGATATGAATCGTGCCCATGATCGAGACTTCCGCCCGAGACCCCGCGGCAAACAGGCTCGCAAAGCGCGGATCGGCGATCATACCGAGCACGTCATCGGCCAAAGCCTGCCGCGCCGTCTCGCTCCATTGCGGCAGAGCGCGATCGAGATAGCGCAGTGCCGCCGCTTGCCGCTCTGTCGGTTCGAAATCCGGCAGCGCCTGCAACAGGCGGTGCACGATCTTGCCCTTCACCTGTGCGCCCGTGCCGGATGGCTTTTCGACGAACAGCGCCGAGGGCACGATATTGTCGCCCTCCTCGTCGTCGATGATCGCATGCACGCCCGATGGCGCCAGGGGTCGCGGCAGGCTCGGCATCAGTGCCAGCGGCTTGAACAGCGAATCCGGCAAACCAATCTCTTCGCCGGCTTCCGTGCGCTCCACCCGATCCGGCGCTTGCGGCACCCGATCATGATGGCGCCACTTGTAGCCCGTCCATTCGAACGTCCCGGCCCCGAACGTGGTGGGCAGGCATTTGTCCTCATTGCGCGATAGCGCCGAGGTTGCCAGCTCCGCCCAGGTGCCCGGAACCAGCCGTTTCTTGCGATAGCCGCAGAGGATCAGCCGGTCCGATGCCCGCGTCATGCCGACATAAAGCAGCCGCCGATATTCCTCCTCCGCCAGCTCGCCGAGCCTGATATCGTCGGCGGTCGAAATTCGGTTCTGGTAGTCCTTGCCCGGCACCCAAAAGGGAATCGGCGCATGGTCTTCGCCGCGCGACATCAATCGCAGCTTCGGCAGCATCGATTTGTCGAAGGCCTTCGAACCGCCATCGACCAGAAACACCACCGGGGCCTCCAGGCCTTTCGAGGCATGTACGGTCATGATCCGTACCTCGTCGCGGCCCTTGTCCTGCTCGCGCTTGATCTCGGGCGAATCCTGTTCGAGCGTGGTGACGAAGCTTGTCAGTCCCGGCATCCCGGCCTCTTCATGAGACAGTGCGAAGTTGAGGAATTCGTCCAGCACGTCGCTGACTTCATGGCCGAAGCGCGCCAGGAATTTCTTCCGCCCGCCCTCGCGGCCCAGCAGCGTGGCATAGAAATCATGCACCCGCATCGAGCAGGCCATTTTCACCCAGCGGACCAGCTTGTCGCGCATATCCGCCCAACGGGCATCGGAGCCGGCCAATTCCCTTAGCCGGCTCCATACCGTCTGTTCGTCGCCGCGCAGCCCGCACAACATGTCGAGATCATCCTCGGCCATATCGAAGAACGGGCTCTTGACCAGCGCGGCAAGCGACAGGTCGTCCTCATGCAGCAGCGCGAAGCGGGCCAGTGCCATCAGGTCCTGAATGGCGATGTGGCTGGAAAGCACCAGCCTGTCAGTGCCGGCAACGGGCACGGACCCACTGCGTTTCAGCTCCCGCGCCAGCGCTCCGGCAAAGGCATCGCGCTTGCGCACCAGAACGAGGACATCGCCTGCTGTAATCCGGCGCGGCCCATCCTTGGCGTCGAGCGTCTCCTTGGCCACCATGTCCTGGATCACTGCGGCCATGCGCTGAGCCAGCTGCACAATCGAGGACTTCTCCGCCGGCCGGTCGAACGGCGCCAGCCAGTCCTCGTCCTCGTCTTCGCTACCCTCCTCGGCAATGATGTCCCAAATATCCACCGTGCCCGCATGGTTCATTCGGTTGGAGACATGGATGACCGGCTCCCGATCGGCGCTCAGCCCGCGCGCATTTCCCTCGTCGGAAAACACCTGATCCACCGCCGTGAGCACATCTTCCGTCGAGCGGAACGACACCTGAAGCTGCAACGGCTCGAACCGTTTCGATCC
Organism: Rhizobium sp. TH2; assembly: GCF_024707525.1. NCBI lineage: Bacteria > Pseudomonadati > Pseudomonadota > Alphaproteobacteria > Hyphomicrobiales > Rhizobiaceae > Rhizobium > Rhizobium sp. TH2. The sequence goes on from NZ_CP062231.1 coordinate 5,253,424, forward strand.
CGAATCGGCCCGTTCCATCGCGCGCCGGCGCTCCATCGCAAAGCGCTCCGGCCGTGCGCCCTGGAACGAATAGATCGATTGCTTCTCATCGCCGACGGTGAAGATCGTGCGGTTGATCATCCGCGCGCTGGCGCCCGAGAAGAACTCGTCGGTCAGCGATATGATGATTTCCCACTGCGAGGGGCTGGTGTCCTGCGCCTCGTCGAGCAGCAGGTGGTCGATGCCCTGGTCGAGCTTGTAATGCACCCACGGCCCGATTTCGCTCTTCTTCAGAAGAGCCTCGGTGCGGGTGATGAAGTCGTCGAAATCAAGGAAACCGCGCTCCTTCTTCAGCGCCTCGTAGCCCGAGATCAGTCGCTCGGCCAGCACCAGCGCCGCGCGCGTCGCCTCGAACATGCGGAGAATCTTGAATTCCTGCCAGATATCCGAAACGAAAGCCGCCACTGCCACCATATCGGCGCAGAGTACGGGATCGGCCTTGCGCATCGCGGTCGTGTAGAAGCCCGAATCGGCATAGGGCAGCTCGTCGGATTTCTTGAGGAACGTTGCGCGAAGCAACTGCAACCGCTTTACTGGGTCGTCCTCGCGCCGGGCCGCGCCCATCGCATAGGCCCGCTCCTGCGCATTCTTGCCGCCGGTGCCATTGGCCAGCGCAATGTAGTCCTGCATCCGCGACTCGCTCAGCCCCGGCAACGGCCAGGCCCGCGCCGCGATCGATGCGACGCTTGTCCCAAGACCGATGCCGAGCCCGTTGCGCAGCGCCACCTCGACGCCTTCATGGCGCGCCGAATCGAAGAAGCGTTGCAGCGCGCCACGCCGGCTAACAATTTCCTGCAGCAGCCGGTCTAGACCGAACTCGTCGGCAAGCGTCAGCACATCATGGAAAGCAGCTGCCAGCGCGCTGTCACGATCCGCCTGCGTCGCCGTCAGCAGCCCGCGCCGCGCCTCCGAAAGCAGGCTCGCCGCCGCCTTGTCATCGAGCACGTTGAAGTGGCCTGCCACATTGGCTTCGAGCGGAAACTGGTGCAGCAGCGCCTCGCAGAAGGCGTGGATGGTCTGGATCTTCAAGCCGCCCGGCGTCTCCAGCGCTCGCGCGAACAACCGCCGCGCATCGGCCAGCTTGACCGCATGGGGCGCGCTGCCTTCCATACCCTCGATCTCGGTCGATAGCGCCGCATCGTCGAGCGACGTCCAGCGCGACAGCCGCTCGAACACGCGGTTGGACATTTCACTGGCCGCAGCCTTGGTATAGGTCAGGCAGAGGATTGAGGACGGCCGCGCGCCGTCGAGCATCAGCCGGATCACCCGCTGGGTCAGAACATGCGTCTTGCCCGAACCGGCATTGGCCGACACCCAGGCCGAATGCGCGGGGTCCGAGGCCAAGTTCTGCTTGCGCCGGGTTTCGTCGAGTGCATCGGTGTCGCGAGGCTGGGAAATGGCATCATTCATCGCCATTCTCCTCTTCCAGCTCGGCCGCCGACCACTCCGCCACGCGCGCCAGGTGATCATATTCGCCGCCATAATCCGCGTCCTTGAATGGCGCTACGCGGCTCTTGAATCCGGCTTTCTTTTCTCTCAATGCCTCGGTCAGTTTCGTAAGCTGGCTGATCGATTCGCCCGCCAGTTCGCTTGCCGATTTCCGGCTTTCGGGCTTGCCATAGGTGGAATTTTCGTTGTTGACCGTCTCGACCGCGAATTTCGAGCCCGGTCGCAGCCGCATATAGATCAGGTCCTGCGTCTCATGCGCGCCAACCCCGAAGAAGCTATCACCCTTCAGCACGGCCGCTTCCAGCGCCAGTTGCGGATCGAGCAGCGTGCGAGCCACCTTGGCAGATGGCGATGAGCCGGTCTTGTAGTCAACGATATCGGCAAGGCCGTCGCGGCGGATATCGATGCGATCGGCGCGTCCGGTCACCGCCAGATGTTCGGTGACCTGCAGCTTGGCGGAGCGCTCGACATAGGTCTTGCGGATGGTCGGCCGGCGCTCGCTTTCCTCATCGAGAAAGGCACGCGCCATATCGATCGCCCGGGGCCGCCAGACGGCATCGATGTGTGCCGGCAGCGCCGCCCGGTTAAAAACCTGATGCGTGATGTCCCTGATCCTCTCGAAGGCGACCGGGACGCGCGGATCGACCCCGCTCTCGACGAAAAGCTGGACGATCTCGTGATAGATGTTGCCCCGGTCGGCTGCACCCGGATCCTCGTTGAAGCCATCGAGCGGATCGAGTCTGAGCACCCGCCGCGCATAGATCGCATAGGGATCGCGCCGCAGCCGTCCGGCTTCGCTGAAGGAGTAGGACACCGGCTGCCGCCCCGCATCTGGTGTAGGCGCCGGCCGCGCCGCGAATGATTGCTCTTCAGCCTCGCTGCTCTGGTCGATCCGGCCGGCATAGCGTCGGTATCGCTCGCCACGGGCGATCATCGCTTCGCCAATCCTCTCACCCGTCACCGACAACAGCCGTTGCACGAAGCGCGACGCCACGGATGGCGCGCCGCCCTGCCTCAGCGCCCGGGTCAGGATCAGCTTCCGCGTTCCCATGCCCATCACGAAATCATGCGCCGACTGGCCGATGCGCCGCTCGGGCGGTTCGAGCCCGATCTCGGTCTTCATCGCTCGCGACAGGAAGGGATTGTTGGCGGTGGCGCCCGGCCAGGTGCCCTCGTTCAACCCGCCGAGAACCAGCGTATCGACACTCTGCAGTCGCGCCTCAAGCGTGCCCCAGATGAACACGCGCGGATGGCCGATCGCCTGCGGCTTGATCCCGACTCCGGCTAACAAAGCGTTTGTCACATCCGCCCATTGCGGCCCCGCCGCATCCATCGTCTCGGCCGTTTCGATCAGATCTTTCAGCAGTCCAGCCAGCGCATCCCCTGCTTCACCCGACCACAGTGTGCCGAGGCTGCCGCGCTCATCCCGGCACAGCGCTTCCAGAACCGTTCCGGTCGCCTCCGCCCAGGCGCCGAGCGGATGCTGCGCCCGCAATCCGTTGCCGTTGTCCGCCACCAGCATGCGCGCCAGCGGCTCGACGGCCACTTCGATATCGCGTGCAAGTTCGACGACCTGGCTCTGGCATTCGGCTGATCTGAGCCGCATCTGCCAACGCCTGGAGAACCTGTTCTTGCCGAGTTCCTCGATCGCCTGCAGCACCACGGGTGTGAGCGCCGCCGCATCGACCAGCGCCGTCCCGCCACGCAAGGCCAGCATTTCCAGCGCATGCGAGGCTATGTCGAGCGCCTCTCGCTCGCGGCCGAGCCGCACCAGCGGATGCTTGATCAGGCTCGCCAGCGCCACCGGATCGCCGGGGCGGAGCACGCTTTCGAGCACCAACCTGATCAGGCTACCGTGATGGGAGGCAGCCAGCGGCGTACCGGCGGAATCGTCGGCCTCGATGCCGAAGCGTTGAAGTTCGGCCGAGACACGCCGCGCCAGCGTCCGATCTGGCGTCACCAGGGCCGCCTGCACCGCCGGACTCTCGCCGTCGAGCGCCAGCTTCAGAGCAATGGCGATCGCCAGCGCCTCTTCCCGCTCGTTGTTGGCCTCGATGAGCGAAATATCGGCGAAGGCCTCGGCCAGCAAACCCTCATCCCGGTCGCGGAATGTCTGATGGTTGACTTCGGCCTCGGCCGGCATGAAGGCCACGGACGCGGCCTCGATCCGCTTCGCCATGTCAGGCGCATCCGTATCGAGTGGCGTCACCTCCTCGCGTTCGACGCCGAGTTTCCTGAGCAGATGGAACAGTCCATATTGCGGATGGCTGCGGCTTGCCGGATCGCTGTTCCTGGATCCATCGGCACGGATCGCGCCGGCCAGCGGCCAGTCCGCGCGCGGCATGATTTGGTCGAGGCCTGGCAGCACCACCGCCCCGTTGTCGAGCCGGTGGATGGCGGCAATCAAGTCCGCCGTTGCCGGTATCGAACCGGTCGAACCGGCGACAATCACCGGCCCATGGCTGCCGTCGCGAGCGACGCGCGCAGCCTCGGCACGGATGGCGAGATTACGATGCAAAGCCGGCGAAGAACGGTTGATTTCCGTGAGCCGCGCCGGCCAGAATGCGCTGGCGACCTTGATGAATTCCCCGGTCAGCTCCCACCAGATGGCGCGATCGGCCACGTCGAATGCCTTCAACCCCTCCCAGCCCGTCTCCTCGGTTTCGACCGCGTCGATCAACTCGATCAGGCTGCGCGCCAGCCAGATCGCGTCAGCCGGGCTGGCAGGCGCCACCAGTGGAGAATCGTCATGGATCGCCCTCAGTTTCTCCGGCAGGCGATTGCGCCAGATCAGGATCAACCGCGCAAGCTCGATCAGCCGCGCGAGATTGCCGACAGGTGGCAGCAGTTCGAGCAGGCTGTCTGGTCCCTCATCGAAATATCCAGCGTCGTCATCCGTCTCGCCAAGCGGCCGGATGACAGGCAGGATCGCCGAGCGCCCGCCGAGCAGATCGACGAATTCCGAGCGCAGCACGCGCGCGGCGCGGCGCGTGGGCAGATAGATGGTGGCGGATGCGAGGCTCAGCGGATCGGTGGCATCGAAGCGGAAGCCCGGAACCAGCCGTCCATCGCACAGCGATATCGCCAGCACCTTCAGGAAGGACGCGCCGGGCGGGATCGTGAAGACATTGCTTTTGGCCATCCATTTGTCCTTCCGATCCCGGGTGTGATCGTGGGAACCCCTCACCCCGCCTCCACTTCGTTCGGCGGACCTCTCCCCAAGGGGAGAGGAGTTTTGCGCCGCTGCGGCTTGCTCCCTCTTCTCCCCTTGGGGAGAAGGTGGCCCGAAGGGCCGGATGAGGGGTTTTCACGCGACGCTGCTAACTATACCGCCGCACCGCCTCCTCCGCCGCACCGATGGCCTCAGGCGTACCCGCCGTGACCCAGTGCCCTTGAAGTATTAGGCCATACAAGCGATTCGCCGCAATCGCGCGGTCGAAATAGATGTTGAGATTGAAGGCGCCATCCGGCGCATCGGCGAGCAGCGATGACCGCATGGCGATCGCCCCGGCATAGACCACGCCCTCGCCTGCGGGCATCACGCCATCCACCGGCCGGTAGCGCACGAGGCGCCCGTCGTCGTCCATGGCAAAATCCACCTTGCCGTCATGCCCGGTCGTATCCTCCAGCCGCACGCAGAGCATGGCCATGTCCATCCGGTCGGCATCGAAGAATCCGGCTAACATTTCGAGATTGGTCGGTTGCCCCGGCGTCTCGCCGATCCAGAACAGATCGGAATTCATCACGAAGACCTCGACATCAGGCAGCAATTTCAGCCCCTTGGCCAGCCCTCCGCCGGAATTCAGCAACACGTCTCGCTCATCGGAGATCAGGATCTCCATCCCCTTGTATTCGGCCAGATGCGCTTCCATCTGCTCGGCGAGATAATGGACATTGACCACCGCCGTTTCGCACCCGGCATCCTTCAGCGTATCCAGCGCATAATCGATCAGCGGCTTTCCCGCGATCTTCACCAGCGGCTTGGGAATCGTATCGGTGATCGGCCGCATCCGCATGCCGAGCCCGGCCGCGAGCACCATCGCGTGGCGAATCCTCTTGCTCATGCGACGGCGGCTTCCGGCGAATCCATGGTGATCACGCCCGCCCGCTGGCACCAGTCCTTGAGCGGCGCGTTGACCTCATGCTCGAAGGCCATCGAGAGATGCCACAGCGTGCGCGGCATGTGGCGCATGTAGCTTTCCATACCGTCGCGCTGCCAGAGTCGTACCCACAGCCCATTCAGCCGGCAGGCGCGCTCGGCCGACATGATGGCGAACGACTTGAGGAACGCTTTGCGATCGAACGCCCCCTGCGCCTCGCGCGCACTCATATAGATCTCCATCAGCCGTTCCATCAGCGGCCGTTCGACGGTCACCCGCGCATCCTGTGTCAGCGACACGACGTCATAGGAGGACGGCCCGACGATCGCATCCTGGAAATCGATGATGCCGACCCGATCGAACCCACGGCGACCCGCCATCCACATGATGTTCGGCGAATGGTAGTCGCGCAGCACGAGATTGGTCTCGAGCCCCTTGAGTTCATCGATCAGGTGATCCCAGATCTCGAAATACTCGCGTGCTTCGGCGGCGCTCGCCTTCTGGCCGCCGCGCCGCCAGGGAATGTGCCAGTCGAGCAGTACCTCGGCCTCGAATTTCAGCGTCTCGCGGTCGAAATGCGGCAGGTCGTGATATTCGCCATTGCCGACAGGCAGCCGCGCCGGCGGCTGCTGCTTGTGGAAATCGGCAAGCCCGCGTACCGCCTCCTCATAGCGCTCGGCGATCGGCGTGCCCGATGCGTCGAGCACGCCATCCGAGCCGAGATCCTCGATCATCAGGATGCCGTGCTCGATATCGGTCTCATAGATCTCGGGCGCTGAAAGCTTGATGCTTTTCAGGTATTTGCCGATCGCGATGAACGGCCGGACATTCTCGGCCAGATGCACCAGCTGCGAATAGGGCTTGCCGTCGCGGATCGGCGGACCATTGGGCCGCGCCGCCGAATCCATCAGGATGAACGGCTTGCCATCGACGGTTTTCACCCGCTCATAGGCGCGGAAGGACGAATCGCCGATCAGGAATGTCCGCCGTGCGCCCCTGTAGCCATTGTCGTCCATGAAGGCACGTATGGCATTGACCCTTACCAGCCGGTCCGCGAACCGGCCCTCGCCGACATCAAGGTTCAGCCGCCGCCCGGCGCCCTCATGCGAAATCTCGATGCGGATCGCGTCCTTGGGCAGCGCCGCTCCGACCTTGTCGGGCCATTCGATCAGCACCACGCCGCGCTCAAGCGCCTCATCCAGACCGAGTTCGGCCAGTTCGCTCTCGTCGGCAAGCCTGTAGAGATCGAAATGCGCGATCTGGTATTTGAGGTCGTAGCTCTGCACCAGCGTGAAGGTGGGGCTCGGCACTTCGAGTTCGTCATTGCCCGCAATGGCGCGGATCAGCGCGCGCGCCAGCGATGATTTGCCGGCGCCGAGATCGCCCGAAAGTGCCAGGCAGTCCCCCGGCTTCACGGTCAAGGCAAGGTCTTCGCCCAGCGCGCGGGTGGCTTGGTCATCGGCGAGAAAGTAGGAGAAAGTGGGCATAGAGTTCCGTTAAAGTTATTCGGCGGCGCTCAGGCGCTCGTTTTTTTCACCGGCGGGAATGCGGCAGGTGACGCGGGTTCCGGTTCCCGGCGCCGAATCGACCGAAATCGAGCCATGATGCAGGTTCACGAAGCTCTCGACAATCGCAAGGCCAAGTCCTGCACCGGATTTGCGCCCGCCGCGCCCGTCGCTTTCGAAGCGGTTGAAGATTTTTGCCAGCATTTCAGGCGTCATGCCCGGGCCGGCATCGGATACGGTGAAGACGAAGTCATTGGCCTCGCGCCAGCATTTCAGCCCGATCGAAGTACCGTCGGGCGCGAAATTGGCGGCGTTGGCCAGCAGCTTGATGAATATCTGCTTCAGCCGCTGGTGATCGGCCATCACGGTGCCGAGATCATGGTCGGCGGTGATCTTCAGCGTCACGTCGTTTTCCTGCAGCCGGTGGGCGATCTGCAGCGACACTTCGTCGAGCAGGTCGTTGATATCGACTGGTTCGAGCGTGAGTTCCATGATCCCCGCATCGACGGTGGCGAGATCGAGGATGTCGTTGACCAGCGTCAGCAGCACGGAGGAGGAATTCGAGATATGGTCGAGATATTCCGCCTGCCGTCCGGTCAGCGGGTCCATGCCCGGTGTGCGCAGCAGGTCGGTGAAGCCGATGATATTGGTCAGCGGCGAGCGCAGTTCGTAGGACACATGCTGCACGAAGGCATTCTTGAGTTCGTCGGCCTTGCGCAGGGCTTCGTTCTTGTCCTTCAGCGCCCGTTCGGCCAGTTCGCTGTCGGTCACGTTGACGAAGGTCAGCATGGTCTGGGCGTTCGGCAGCGGTATCACTGCATAATCGAGCACCAGCCCGGTCTTGAGTTCCAGCTTGCCGGAGATCTGCTCGCGCATGTCCTCGAAACTGGTGATGATGCGCGAATAAGTCTTCCAGCCGTCGGCCCCTTCATAGCTCGGCAGGCAGGCCGCCTCGATCGCCTTGATATGGGTGCCCGGCTCGGCCTCGGCTGCTGAAATACCCCAGAGTGCCCGGAAAGCCGGGTTCGACAGCGTGATCCGCCCATCCGGCTCAAACACCGCAACGCCTTCGGCGAGATGATCGATCGTCTCGCCCTGCACCTTGAGCAACGTATTGTAGCGGGTTTCGAGATCGACCTTCTCGGTCAGGTTCTCGAACACCCAGGTCGCACCGCCTTGCGGACGGGCAGTGGCGAAAACGCGCAGCGTCTGGCCATTCGACAAGTGCCAGACATCGGTATGGGTATCGAGCGAGCGATAGACGGAAAGAATGCTTTCCTTCCAGGTCTTCCAGTTCAGCTGTTCGGGCAGCCGCGATACGGCCCTCAGCCGGTCGAGCAACTCGCCATGCGCGGGCTGCGATTCCAGGAAGGCGATGTCGAGATCCCAGAGCTGGCGGAAGGCCTGGTTGTAATATTGCAGCTTCTGCCGGTCGTCGAAAATCGCCACCGGGGTCGCCAGCATGTCGAGCGTCTCGGCGTGGCTCTTGATCGTCCGGTTCAACTCGTCACGGATCGCTTCCTGGCGCGATACGTCCAGCGCGATACCGGCCGAACCGGAGGACGTCTTCACGTCCACGACCTCGTAATAGGTGCGGTTGCCGTTCACCACGGTCGCCACCTTGTCGCGGAACGGGTTATCCAGCGTCGCCACGGCCTTGATTTTTTCACGGCTCACGGTTTCCAAGAGTTCGCGGCCTTCCTGCAGCACGATATCCGGCGTCGGCGCCTTGACGGCCTCGCCATAGGCGTCGTTCACCCAGGCGAGCTTGCCATCCGGGCTGCGCTGCCAGCTCGGCATGTCGACGGCGTCCATCAGCGTCTGGAAGGTGCGGATCGAACCCTGCAGCCGGTCGCGCTCGATCTGCAACTCCGCCAGTTGGGCGCGGAGATTGTTGAGCGAGACGAAGCGCACGAAGGCTCGGCCGCCGGATACTCGGCCCTGCGCTTCCAGCACCTCGTCGCGGCTGGTTTCCACCACGATGTCGAAGCTCGCCGCATCGGCGCGCAGCCTGTCGATCGCCCGTTCCAACTCGCTTGCGGAGCGGGGCCGCAGCCAGCGGCCGAAGGCCAGGAAGTCGCGATCGTTGACCGGCGCACCGGTCTCGGGCGGCAATTGGCCGAGAAATTCCGGATTCCCGTCCATGCCGTCCCAGATCACGATCCGGCGGTTCTTGTCGGCGATCAGCGCCTCGAAGCGGGAAATGCGGCTCTGCGCGTCGGACAGCGCGGTGCGGATCTGGCGGTTTTCGTTCTCCATGTCAGTGCGCTTGCGCATCAGGATGAAGGCGCCGATCAGCGAGACGGAGATCAGGCCGGCGGCCGCGGCAAAGCCGATCGTGTTGGAAGAGGAGAGCATGCGCTCGGCCGTCGGCACGGCAGCAAAGGCGGCGCCGGGAATGAGCGCGGTGGCTGAAAACAGCGCGTTGCCCAGCAGGTTGGAGCTTACGCCCTCACGCTTCGCGCTCCGGGGCGGATTTGTCCCACCCCGCGATTGCGTTGCAATGTCCTCGAATCCCGATTTCATCAGGCAGTCCCCGCTATTCCGCCAAATAGTCTTCTAATGCAGCCGGTCAGGCAGCGTTACGACCCGAGGGTCCGACCGTCGTGCCGAAACGAGACTGTCCCGGCAGAAGGCTCCAGATCATGCGGAGCCAAGTTGATCGCGAACGCCTGACAATCGGGCTCGCTGACCGTTGCCTGCCTCGTCCGCCGCCGCGGGGTCGAGCTGGGTTCACAGTCGAATCAACTTAGAAAACAATACTATCGTGGGCCTGACCAGCAAAGCGATTTGCCCAAAAAAGAAGCCACGGCCGCAATTTACGGCCGTGGCTACAAGATTTGGTATAATGGTTAATAAAGTCTTAATACCGGTAGTGTTCGGCCTTGAACGGACCGGATTTTTCGACCGAGATATAATCGGCCTGCTGGTCCGAAAGCTCGGTCAGGCGCACGCCGAGCTTTTCGAGATGCAGCCGCGCCACCTTCTCGTCGAGGTGCTTGGGCAGAACATAGACTTCGTTCTTGTACTTGCCGTCATTGTTGTAGAGCTCGATCTGGCCCAGCACCTGGTTGGTGAAGGAGGCGCTCATCACGAAGGACGGATGGCCGGTCGCGTTGCCGAGATTGAGCAGACGTCCCTCGGAGAGCAGGATCATGCGGTTGCCCTTGGGGAACTCAATCATGTCGACCTGCGGCTTGATATTGTTCCACTTGAGGTTCCGGAGCGCCGTGACCTGGATCTCGTTGTCGAAGTGACCGATATTGCCGACGATCGCCATGTCCTTCATCTCGCGCATATGGTCGAGACGGATGACGTCCTTGTTGCCTGTCGCGGTGATGAAGATGTCGGCGGTCTTGACGACGTCTTCAAGCTGCACGACCTCGAAGCCGTCCATGGCGGCCTGGAGGGCGCAGATCGGGTCGATTTCGGTGACTTTTACGCGCGCGCCGGCGCCAGCCAATGAAGCGGCCGAGCCCTTGCCCACATCGCCATAGCCGCAGACGACGGCGACCTTGCCGGCCATCATCACGTCGGTGCCGCGGCGGATGCCGTCGACCAGCGATTCCTTGCAGCCATACTTGTTGTCGAACTTCGACTTGGTGACCGAGTCATTGACGTTGATCGCCGGGAAGGGCAGCAGGCCCTTTTCCTGCAGCTGGTAGAGGCGGTGCACGCCGGTCGTGGTCTCTTCGGTCACGCCCTTGATCGCATCGCGCTGCTTGGTGAACCAGCCCGGCGAAGCGGCCATACGCTTCTTGATTTGGGCGACCAGGACTTCTTCTTCTTCAGACTCAGGCTTGGACAGCACGTCCTCGCCGGCTTCCGCACGGGCGCCGAGCAGGATGTACATGGTGGCGTCGCCGCCATCGTCGAGGATCATGTTGGAGAGACCGCCATCGGTCCACTGGAAGATCTTGTCGGTATAGGTCCAGTATTCCTCGAGCGTCTCACCCTTGACGGCATAGACCGGAATGCCGGCTGCGGCGATCGCGGCGGCGGCATGGTCCTGGGTCGAGAAGATGTTGCACGAGGCCCAGCGCACTTCGGCGCCGAGAGCGACGAGCGTCTCGATCAGTACGCCGGTCTGGATCGTCATATGCAGCGAACCGGTGATGCGCGCGCCCTTGAGTGGCTTCTTCTCGCCATATTCGCTACGCGCGGCCATCAGGCCCGGCATTTCGGTTTCGGCGATTGTCAGTTCCTTGCGGCCGTAGTCGGCCAGGCCGATATCGGCGACAAGATAATCCTTGGCAGCGGTCATTGATGGTCTCCAGATTGATGGTGCCGGTCTCTCGCCGGCCGTCGAACAGGCGCGCGGATACGCACGCCGGATTTCAGCATGGCGAGCCATTTACCAGCCCACAGCGCAAAAAGCAATAAGGATATAAAGAAGTCTTTATATGATGGCGTGGTGACTACGGATAATCACCGGCAGTACCATGGCGAGCAACAGCGCCGCAATCGGCACCGAAAACGCATAGCCGAAGAACCCGTAGCCGATGGCGCCGATCACGCCGCCGGCAAAGAACATGCCCACCATTTGCGACAGGATCACGAGCTTGGTGAGATTCGGCCGTACCCGGAGCTTGCGGGGATCGCCGCCCTGATTCCAATAGGCGCATTTCCCGAGTTCGATGCCGATATCGGTCACCATGCCGGTCACATGCGTCGTCCTCACGCGTGCACCCGATATCTTGGTGATCGTTGCATTTTGCAGGCCCATGACGAAGCAGAGCAGGGGCGCCGCAACCGCAATGAAAGCCGCCGGTTGCAGCAGCCCGGCCGCTGCAAAGCAGATGAGCAGTACCGCTTCCAGGAAGAGCGGGTAGACATATTGCCTGCTCCGCACGTTTCGCCGCCCCCAGTTGATGAGGATCGCGGACGCCCCGGCGCCGGCCGTGAAGCAGGCGAGCGCGAGAAGCCCGATCGCGGCAAACCCGAATCCGCCAAGAGCCGCGTCGTCCGCCATGGCCGAGAGAATGCCGGTCATGTGTGATGTGTATTTGCCGATCGCGATAAAGCCGCCGGCATTCACCGCGCCGGCAACGAAGGCGAGCAGCGTCCCGAGTGCCGCATCCGTGGCGCCGCTTCGCCTATGCGCCGCAAGATGAGCGAAGAGGCGCAGGAGATTGCCGGATCTGGTGTTTTGGTGGTTTGCCATGATGGCCACGCGAAAGGTTGAAATGTCCAACCCTAACGCCGTTCGCCTGCGCGGGCATTGCGCGGGATCAATTGCTCGATGCCACCGAGGGGCTCGCCTGCGACCTCGCCACGATGATTATCCCCGCCAGCGATACGACCAGTCCGGCGGCCATGACCCAGGACAGCGGCTCGTCGAACATGATCCAGGCCCAGATCATCGTCACCGGCGGGCTGAGATAGAGGATCGCGGTTACGCGCGCGGCGGAGGACTTGCGCAACGCGAGATAATAGAGGCTCCACGCGCCGAAGGTCGCGACGAAGACAAGCCACAGGATACCGCCGATGAAGCCCGTATCGAGCGCTGGCAGCACTCCGCCCTCGTGCCAGGCCAAGACCGCGAAGATCGCCGAGGCCGAGAGGCACTGAATGCAGAGGCTCTGGTGCACGGGCATGGCGCCGGCCGGGCTGCGCTTTTGCAGCAGCGTCGCCATCGCAAGCGACAAGGTTCCGAGCACCGGCAGGCCATAGGCCCAGAGCGGCACGTCGCCTATGCTCAAGGCCGAACCGGACGCGATCAGGACGCCGGCAAAACCGACGAAGGAACCGAGCCACTGGCGGCCGGTCAGCGCCTGGCCGAGAACAGGCCATGAAAGCAGCGCGACGGCCAGCGGCAGCATGTCGGTAATAAGCGCCACCAGTCCCGTCGGTACGCCGCGACCAATAGCCATCGCGAATCCCGCCAGGTAACCGGCCATCGCCAATGCACCGAACAGGATCTGCGGCAGCACATTCTTCCAGCGCAGTTTCGGCCCCATCGTCAGGGCAAAGGGCGATAACAGCAGTCCTGAAACCAGGCTGCGCCAGAGCAGGATGAGGAAGATCGGCGCGTGATCTGTGGCGAAGCGTACCCCGACGAAGCCGGCACTCCAGGTTATCACAAGAGCCGCTTCGACAATGATCACAAGGGCGAGCGCGAGCAGGCCATTCCTTGCAGGAGACGGGACGTCGGCAATGTCACTCATGGATGGAGCGTCCTGGATATTATGATGCCGGATGAGGCTTCAGGGGATCAATGCTCGTCCCGCTGCGCAGGCGAATTCGACGCCGCAAATTGCTCCAACAGCGACACTGCCATCTTGCGCGCGCTCTTCAGCCGCCCGTCATGTCCGTCGAGACCAGCGCGCGCCATCGCACCTTCGAGCAGGAAGGACAGATGTTCCGCGACGTCGTCGGCGGTCGTGGAATCGGGCGCGATGTCACCCAGATACTCCCGAAACAGCCGCTCGACTTCGTCCTTCTGGAAAGCGACCGTTGCCCGGCCCGGGTCGCCGACCGGCAGTTCGGCCGCCGCGTTCAGCAAGCCGCAGCCGCGAAACCCCCATCCATAGGCAAGATGGGCATGATCGACATAGGAGTCGAAGACGGCGAGAACCCGCTCTGCCGGTGTCTTTGCCCGCTCTAGCCGCGCTGCCAGCACCGCCTGCCATTCCGCCACGCGGTTTTCCAGATAGAACTTCACTAGGTCCGCTTTGGAGGAAAAGTTATTGTACAGGCTCATCCGAGCGACGCCGGCGCGCGCAGTGATCGTGTCGATACCCGTAGCGGCGACACCATCCGTATAAAACAGTTCAGCCGCTGCCTTCAGCAGGCGTTCCTTCGCAGGCACTCGATCGATCACGGTTCTCTCCAAAGTGTTAGATAGACCGATCTACCTAATTGTGAAACTTGTCAAGAGTGCTGATGGCAGTGAGCATGTCGATCTTTCACACTACCGGCAGAACCAGTCGATGAAGGCGGCGGGGAAGCACTAAGACACTTTCCGTATCAGGAAAGTATCTTGCCACGACAATCGGGTTGCGCTAATGGTTTCCAAGAATGGAAACTATGAGGACGCCATGTCGCTGACGCTTTACATCCATCCGCTCGCTTCGTTTTGCCATAAGGTACTGATTGCGCTTTATGAAAATGAAACGGAGTTCGACACCGAGATCGTCGATTTCGCCGATCTGGGTTCCACGGCCGCCCTTCTCGACAAGTGGCCGGTCGGCAAGATTCCGGTCCTGCACGATAGCAAGGCCGGACAAACCGTACCCGAGACGAGCATCATCATCGAATACCTGCAGTCGAACTACCCGGGCGCAATCAGGTTGTTGCCGGCCGATCCAAAAGCGCGACTAGACGTCCGGCTGTGGGACCGGTTCTATGACCTCTATGTCAGCGTGCCGGTGCAGAAGATCGTGACGGACAGGATCAGACCCGCGCATGCCAACGATCCGCACGGTGTCGCTGAGGCAAGGTCGACGCTCGATCGGGCTTATGGCATGATCGACGCCCATCTCCGGTCCAGGCGGTGGGCAACGGGCGAGGATTTCACCATGGCGGATTGCGCCGCTTTGCCAGCCCTCTTCTTTGCGTCTATCGTGCATCCGTTCCCCGGTGATCGGGAGCATCTCAAGGCCTATCTGCAACGGCTGCTCGATCGGCCATCGGTGCAGCGGGTCATCGCGGAAGCGCGGCCATATTTCTCGATGTTCCCCTATCGGGACGCGATGCCTGAACACTATCTGGGAATCTCATGAACGGCACATCGCCATCCATTTCATTCGACCGAATGTTCCAGGCCTTGGCGGACCCGAACCGGCGAGGATTTGTCGAACATCTCGCGCGCAAGCCGGCATCCGTAAAGGAACTGGCTGCGTCCGCCGATGTCGGCTTGCCCGCGGTTCTCAAGCACCTGCGAATTCTGGAGGATGGCGGCCTTGTCATATCGGAGAAGGCAGGACGGGTCCGGACCTATCGTATGCAGAAGGATGCCTTCGCCGCGATCAACGCGTGGATCGACCAGAGGCAGGCGGCGATGAACCTCGCCTTCGATCGTCTCGTCTCGTTGATGGCCGAATTGCCTGAAGAGGAAGAATAATGGGTGTGAACGTCAACCATCGAACCTTTGTCATCGAGCGTGAACTGCCGGGCCGTCCAACCCATGCCTTTCGCTTCTGGTCGGTCCACGCGCTCAAGCGCCGCTGGACCTCCTGCCATCCCGACTGGGAGGTGATCGACGACCGCATGGATTTCAGGGAAGACGGCAGCGAACGGATGATTTGGCGCATGCCCGATGGCACCGAGCAAAGCATGCTGGCGCATTATCTCGAAATCGCTGCCCCCGAACGGATCGTCTACGCCTATGCGATGCACACGGACGGCAAGTGCATCTCCTCGTCACTGGTGACCGTGGAACTGATTGGAGATGGGGCGAAAACGCGCATGACCTACACCGAGCAAGCCGTTTTCGGCGACGCCCGCGATGGCGACATACGTCAAAGCGGTACCGGCAGCGGCTTCGAGCGGCTTCGCGAGGTATTGATGGCGACACAGGAAGCGCCGGACGAATCATTGCTTCCGTCGTGACCGGCGGTCAGTGACACTCTGATCAGGGTTGATGTGTGCCTACGCTTCTTCGCCGAACTTATCGGCAATCAGCGCCTCGATCGTGTTCAGCGCCTCGGCTGCCTGTGCGCCCGATGCCGTCACCATGATGGTCGAACCGGGCGCCGCCGCCAGCATCATCAAGCCCATGATCGAGGTGCCGCCCACCGTCATTCCGTCCTTGGAGACGTGGATTTCCGCGTCGAACAGTTCGACCGTCTGGACGAACTTCGCGGAGGCGCGGGCATGCAGGCCCCTTTTGTTGATGATCAGGATTTCCCGCTCGAGCCCGCTATCCGCCATGAAGGTCCTTATTTTCCGGAGAGCACCCGGCTTGCGACATAGATATATTTGCGGCCGGCTTCGGAGGCTTCGACAAGCGCCTTCTGCATGTTGTTCTCGCCGCGCACGCCGGCGAGCTTGATCAGCATCGGCAGGTTCATGCCGGCGATCACTTCGGTATTGCCGCGCGACATGACCGAGATCGAGAGATTGGACGGCGTGCCGCCGAACATGTCGGTGAGAATGATCACGCCATTGCCGTCATCGGCGGCGGCGACGGCGTCCACGATGTCCTGGCGGCGGTTGTCCATGTCGTCATCGGGGCCGATGGAGATCGTGCCGATCGCCTTCTGCGGACCCACCACATGTTCAAGAGCGGAACGGAACTCATCCGCCAGATGTCCATGTGTGACAAGCACCAGTCCGATCATGCTTTATAGAGCTCCGGTTTCGGTTTTTTATCGTTGTGGGCGGTGCTGATAGCGAGTTTGAACTGTCTCGTCCACTGTGTGGGCGGCCATCATGGCGATGAAACCCGGAAGTTCAAGTCAAAAATGCGCCCTTTGTAACGATTCGTTCACCACCTCAGCCCGGTATGTTGCCCGGAAAGCCCGGCAGCAGCGCCGCAAGCCAGGGAAAGGGATCGCGCACCCGCCGGTCCAGCATGATCAGCGGCAGATCGATCCCCTGGTCGGCTTTCCAGCGTTGATTCTCTGCGGGAATCCTGTTGTCGGCATGCACCTCGATCAGCCGGATCGCATAGTGGAGCCGCGCTTCCGCCACGAATTCGACCCTCCCGATGCCGCTGCCCCTCAACTCGATCATCCCCGCTATCGACGGTGGGCAGAAGCCGGTCACATCTCCGTTAACCGCCTCAAGGAAAACCTGATCGTCGCTCAGAAGCGCGGCAAAATGTCCCGCGATTCGGGCGCTGAACATGGTCTGCAGCGCCAGTGACGATTTTCCCGAACCGACCGGGCCGGTAAAGATCACGCCGGTCTCGCCCACGACGATAGCCGTGCCGTGTGCCAGAACGCGGGTCATAGCGAAGTAGCCTGGGTGGCTGAGTGTGGAATGGCGGCGGCGCAACTGGCTCCCGCTTCTCCCCTTGGGGAGAAGATGCCCGAAGGGCAGATGAGGGGTTGCGCGAAGCGCCGGCGACTGGATGAGAACCCCTCATCCGGCGCTTTGCGCCAGCTTCTCCCCAAGGGGAGAAGCGGGAGCAAGCTCTTCGCCCACCACACACCTAACTGTGGTTGTCCTGCCAACACCCTCGTCACGATTGCCCCTTTTCCGGCAACACCAGTGTAAACCGCGCACCCTTGCGCTCGCCATCCGGCCCAAGCACGTTCACCGCATCGAGCGAACCGCCATGCGCTTCCGCGATCTGCCGGCTGATCGACAGGCCGAGGCCGGAATTCTGGCCGAAATCCTCGATTCCCGGCCGGTCGGTATAGAAGCGCTCGAAAATCCGGTCGATATTCTCGGCCTCGATGCCCGGACCGTTGTCCTCGATCTCGACCACGCAATTGCCGCCGCTCTTATGGAGCTTCACCGCGATCTTGCCGCCATCCGCCGAGACGAAGGAGCGGGCATTCTCGATCAGGTTGCTGATGATCTGGCCGATGCGCGATTCGTGGCCCACCACCTTGAAGCCACCCTTGCCCACCGCCTTGCGATCCGCTTCGAAGGTGACGGTCACGGTCTTGCCGCGCGCGCGTATCTCGCTCGAAATCTCGCAGAGCCCGGCCAGCAGCTTTTCGAGATCGACCGGCCGCGAATCGGCGCGCGCCAGTTCCGCGTCGAGCCGCGAGGCATCGGAAATGTCGGAGATCAGCCGGTCGAGCCGTCGCACGTCGTGCTGGATCACGTCCATCAGCCGCTTCTTGGATTCCTCCGTTTTGGCGAGCGGCAGCGTCTCCACCGCACTTCTCAAAGAGGTCAGCGGGTTCTTCAGCTCGTGGCTGACATCCGCCGCAAAGCTCTCGATCGCGGCGATCCGGTCGTAGAGCGCATTGGTCATCTCGCGGATCGCCGAGGACAGGTTGCCGATCTCGTCCTGGCGGAAGGAGAAATCCGGGATTTCCTCGCGGTTCTTCACGCCGCGCCGGACCCGGATCGCGGCCGCCGAGAGCCGCCGCAGCGGGTTGGCGATGGTGGACGACAGCAGCAGCGACAGGATCACCGTCACCATGGTCGCCACGCCGAACACCCGCATGATCGCCAGCCGCTCGGCATGCACGATCTGGTCGATGTCGCCGGCCTGGGTCGAAAGCAACAGCACGCCGACTACGGCGCGGAACCGCTGTACGGGTACGGCGACCGAAACGATCAACTCGCCCTTCTCCGTCACCCGCACCACCGCGCCGCGCACACCGGTCAGCGCGTTCTTCACCTCGGGATAGATCAACCCGTCGCCGC
Source organism: Rhizobium sp. TH2 (assembly GCF_024707525.1). Taxonomy (NCBI): domain Bacteria; kingdom Pseudomonadati; phylum Pseudomonadota; class Alphaproteobacteria; order Hyphomicrobiales; family Rhizobiaceae; genus Rhizobium; species Rhizobium sp. TH2. Next base: position 5,271,791 of record NZ_CP062231.1, read on the forward strand.
CGGGGCTCTCCTTGTAGACCGGCAGGTTGGATGGCTGCAGCAGCCGGTTGAAGATGCCGGAAATCCTCTCCGACCACGAAATCGATTCGTTATCGACCGGCGGCAGGTCGAAGCGCAGCACCTGGCCGCGGGCATAGAGGAAGCGTGAATCGAGGATCAGGTTGGCGTCTGGATCGAAGATGCGCGCCCGCGTATGGGTCGGCGAGATCAGCCGCCTGAGCACCGGGGCCACCTTTTCCGGATCGATCGGGAATTCGAGGTCCTCGTCGTTCGGCACCGGCGTGATCGACTGGCCGGCCTGCAGTTCCAGCAGCTTCTCGGGGTCGATGGTGATCGAATTGGTATCGATGGAAGCCGAGGCGGAGACGGCGGACGCGATGATCTCGCCCTGGGTCAGCAGGCTCTCGACCTTGGCATCGATCAGCCCCTCGCGGAACTGGTTGAGATACATGATGCCGCCGACCAGCACGACGAGCGCGACGAGATTAAAGAACAGGATTTGCCGCGTCAGGCTGGAAAAGACCGCATGGCCGAGAATGCGCCGGATGAACAGGAACGGCCGCGACCAACGGCTCCGCCGCCGCGTTCGTACCCTCGGCGTCGTCCTTACTTCTTTCACCAGCTCTGCATCTGCAACAGCCATTAATATCCCGCCGGGCGCTCCCGTGTCAGGCGCCGGGGCCTTCGCGGAACCGGTAGCCGACGCCATAGAGTGTTTCGATCATGTCGAAATCATTATCCGCCATTTTGAACTTCTTGCGAAGGCGCTTGATGTGGCTGTCGATCGTCCGGTCGTCAACATAAACCTGCTCGTCATAGGCCGCATCCATCAGCGCGTCGCGGCTCTTGACCACGCCGGGGCGCAGCGCCAGCGCATGAAGAATAAGAAACTCGGTCACCGTCAGCGTCACCGGCAGTCCCTTCCAGGTGCAGGTATGCCGTTCCTGGTCCATGACCAGCTGGCCGCGTTCGAGCGATTTGGATTGCACCGTACCCGGCTTGGCCGCCACGGCACCGGGCGTCGCGCCCGCCTCGCGGTTCGCGGCACCCCGGCGCAGCACTGCCTTCACCCGCTCCACCAGCAGGCGCTGGGAGAATGGCTTGGTGATGAAATCGTCGGCGCCCATCTTGAGCCCGAACAACTGGTCGATCTCCTCGTCCTTGGAGGTCAGGAAGATCACCGGCAGGTCTGATTTCTGGCGCAGGCGCCGCAACAGCTCCATGCCGTCCATGCGCGGCATCTTGATGTCGAAGATCGCGAGCTGCGGCGGCCGCTGCAGCAGACCGTCGAGCGCAGATGCACCGTCCGTATAGGTCTCCACCTTGTAACCCTCCGCTTCGAGCGCGATGGATACTGAAGTGAGAATATTACGGTCGTCGTCCACGAGGGCGATTGTCAGCATGAGGTTCTCCGGAAAGCCTTGTCTGTTATCCGTGCCTGGCACGGTGCGACGCAGTTCATGAGTATAAAGGTGGAACAAATTGTGGCAAAGAGCCCTTAGGTTGTTTTTTAACCCCTGTGCCGTGACGGGACGCCGCGTCCGGAATCGGCATTCCGCCAGCGGATTTCAAACGATTTAAAAAATAGGACTTTTGTTTAAATCGATTAATACATTGATAGCATTGATATATTCGCATCTTCCCCACTTGTTTTTTTAAAATGTCTATGCCTTAGCTTCTGATGTCGAACACAGGCTGACCTCATCTCGAAAGGATAGAGCCATGGAAGAACTCGGAATGACGAACCCGGAAAATCGGTTGGAAGCGTTTGGTTTCGAAGGCCTCGTTTCCGTTCGTTATAACTATTCCGAGCCGTATCTCTATGAGGACGCCATCCGCAACGGCGAGGCCGTGGTTACCGCCCAGGGCGCACTCCGGGCACTTACCGGCCAGCATACCGGCCGTTCACCAAAGGACAAGCACGTCGTCCGTGACGCCAATACCGAGCCGCATATCTGGTGGGAAAACACCCGCGAAATGTCGCCCGCGCACTTCGCCGTGCTCAAGGCCGATATGCTGGCTCATGCCAAGGGCAAGTCGCTCTATGTGCAGGATCTCGTCGGCGGCGCCGACCGCGCCAATGCGCTGCCCACCCGCGTGGTCACCGAACTCGCCTGGCATTCGCTGTTCATCCGCAACCTGCTGATCCGGCCGAAACGCGAAGACCTCGAAACCTTCGTGCCCCAACTCACGATCATCGACCTGCCGGATTTCAAGGCCGATCCCGCCCGCCACGGCACACGCAGCGAAACCGTGATCGCCTGCGATTTCACCAATGGCGTGGTGCTGATCGGCGGCACCTCCTATGCCGGCGAAATGAAGAAATCGGTCTTCACCGCGCTCAATTACCTGCTGCCGGCCAAGGGCGTCATGCCGATGCATTGCTCGGCCAACACGGGCCCGGATGGCGATACCGCCATCTTCTTCGGCCTGTCGGGTACCGGCAAGACCACGCTGTCGGCCGACCCGAACCGCACCCTGATCGGCGATGACGAGCATGGCTGGGGAGAGGACGGCGTCTTCAATTTCGAAGGCGGCTGCTATGCCAAGACCATCAAGCTCTCGGCCGAGTCCGAACCCGAGATCTTCGCCACCACCCAGCGTTTCGGCACCGTGCTCGAAAACGTGGTGCTCGACGACAACCGCGTTCCCGATTTCAACGACAACTCGCTGACGGAGAACACCCGCGCCGCCTATCCCCTGCATTTCATCCCAAATGCGTCGGAGACCGGCCTCGGCAACCATCCCCGCACCATCATCATGCTGACGGCGGATGCCTTCGGCGTCATGCCGCCGATCGCGCGGCTGACACCCGACCAGGCGATGTATCACTTCCTCTCGGGCTACACGGCCAAGGTCGCCGGCACTGAAAAAGGCGTCACCGAGCCGGAAGCAACCTTCTCGACCTGCTTCGGCGCACCGTTCATGCCGCGTCACCCCTCCGAATACGGCAACCTGCTCAAGGACCTGATCGCCCGTCACGGCGTTTCCTGCTGGCTGGTCAATACCGGCTGGACCGGCGGCGCCTATGGCACCGGCCGCCGCATGCCGATCAAGGAGACGCGCGCTCTGCTGACCGCCGCACTATCCGGCAAGCTCCACAACGCCGTTTTCCGCCGCGATGCTTATTTCGGCTTCGAGGTTCCGGTCGCCGTCGAGGGCGTGTCGACCAAGATCCTCGATCCGCGCTCGACCTGGATCAATGGCGGCGCCTATGATGGCCAGGCCCAGAAGCTGGTCGATATGTTCGTCGCCAACTTCGCCAAGTTCGAACGCCATGTCGAAGGCTCGGTCCGCGACGCCGCCCCCGGCATCCGCATGGCTGCGGAGTAAGCGGATGGATTCACGTGAAACCGTGATGCACCACAGAGACATTTGAGAGAGAAGGGGCGGCCCACCAGCCGCCCTTTTCAGTTCAAACGGCTGGCGAAATCGCCGCGCCCATGGCATGCAGGCTCGGGAGCGCTGACGCGCCCCTGGAGAGACAACCATGCCGGCAGACACACTCTATATCGACGACGCCATCACGATTGCGGGCTGGGAGATGACCGAAAGCTTCGTGCTTGCGTCCGGTCCCGGCGGCCAGAATGTCAACAAGGTCGCGACGGCGGTCGAACTCCGCATCGACATCATGAACTCTCCGTCCCTGCCGGAACGGGTCAAGCAGAATGCCCGCCGCGTCTTCGGCCGCAAGCTCTCGAAGGACGGCGTCGCCATCGTCTTCTCCGATCGCTTCCGCTCGCAGGACCGCAACCGCGAAGACGCGCGCGAACGCCTCAAGGAACTCATCCTTCAAGCAAACGAGCCACCCCCTCCACCCCGCCGCAAGACCCGCCCGACCAAGGGCTCCATCGAACGCCGCCTCAAGGCGAAAGCTGGTCGCGGCGAGATCAAGAAGGCGAGGGGGAAGGTGGATGACGAGTGAAGTACTGGTAACCCGTATGGGGGCGTGGTATGTTTGACTGGGATGAAGAGAAGCGGAATGCGAACATCCGCAAACACGGCATCGATTTTATCGCTGCAAAACAAGTCTTTGACGATTTGTTCGGCGTCGATGACGAAGAGCGCTCGATGGATTACGGGGAGATGCGGCGAAAAGTAATCGGCCACTCTGCTGGCGAGCTACTGTCCGTTGTCTACACACTGCGTGGTGATATCATCCGGATTGTCTCGGCCAGACGGGCATCGAAGAGCGAAAGGCGAATTTATGAAGATTCGATCTGACATGATCGACCGAACCGACTGGCAGCGCGTCAAGGCAATGTCTGACGAAGAGGTGGAGGCAAATGCCCGTTCGGATATTGACAATCCTCCATCGCCCCATGGGGCGGTGCCGCAAGGCCGCATGGCGCGCGCACAGGTCATTCGTCGTGCTCTGCACCTCACCCAGGAAGAATTCTCCGCTCGCTACCACATCCCCCTCGGCACGCTCCGCGATTGGGAGCAGCACCGCGCCGAGCCCGACCAGGCAGCCCGCGCCTACCTCAAGGTCATCGCCAAGGACCCCGACTTCGTGGCCACGGCACTGGCGGATGGCAAGCCTGCGGCGGCTGCCGAATAACCACCGGACGCTTCATTCTTGCGGACGGCGGACGTCCGCTGTGGGCGCTTGGGCCTCCACATTCAACACGCGCCGCCGCGCCAGATGCGCCACAAGCCCCTGCCTTCCGCGCTCCATGACCTGATTGTGGTTCCACGCGAAGACCGGCCGCAGAAGAAAGGCCAGCTTGACCATCCATGGTTTCGTCACCTCCACGATCCAGTCGTAGCGGACGGTCGTGCGGCCGCCCTGCGCGGCGATCGTCCAGCGGCCGATGCCGTCGAGCTCGCCCTTCGCGCGCGCCTCGATCAGCGTCAAGGGCTCGACACGGGTGGTCGTCGTCTCGAACACGATGTCATAGGGCAGCGCGGTCGACCAGGTCATGCGCCGCACAGCGCCGATCCCGTCTGCGTCGCCGGGATCGAGAAGCTCGACGCGCTTCACTGTCGGCCACCAGTCCGGCCAGTTCGCCGGCGCGACCAGCACCCGCCAGACCTCTTCGTCGGACGCATCGAGCACCCATTCCGTGACGAGGTGAAACTGCGTCGATGCCATGGCCATCCCCCGCTTCAGGGCGCTCCTCAGCGGCCCGGGAGCGCCGGGCACGCTTGTGGCAATACGATACGCCGTCGAATAGCGGGTGCAACATGTTTCGCCGGCGTGTGGCACCCTGCCTCTCCCCTTGTGGGAGAGGATATGCAGGCCGGGTGAACGCAGTGAACCCTTGGCCGAAGTTGGTGAGGGGTGATTCCTTGGGTCATTTTCTTGTCAACCAAATCAACATCTTATCACCCAAGATAGGAAAAAATTCCTCTTCCATCTTCCCAAATCCCCAACTCCATGCCATACTCCCTGCCGTTCCGTATCGGCTACACCTTGAGGCGTCAGGGCGAGGCGGAACCGGTGACCGGTGTGGAGAAGCGACGTAGGTCTCCATGCAGGGCGTCCGCGAGAAGGGCCAGTCCTCTGGGGACGGCGGCCGAAAGGCTGAGTTTCGCCCCGGACGTGCGCTGTAGCGCACACATGATCGTTCCCCAAGGCTCCTCAAAGGCTGCGGGACAACGGGGGCAGTGCTGGCGAGTTCGGGGATGGAGACACCGTTTGACGGGGCACGGCAACGTGTCTTAACGGCCGCGAAAGCGGTCATATAACCCGGCACGGAGACGTGCCCCGGCCGATCTCTCATGCGCAAGCGGGAAGATCGGGAGACGTGCATGGTCAAGCCACGGGGCGAAAGGCTCGCGTGAAGGAAGGGGTATGTCTGGTGAATGACGGTGAAGATCACAGCGGGTACGATTGCAAAGAAAACCGGGTTGCGGACAGCCTGTGCGTGCCACAAAATCCAGCTTCGCCAAGAATTTCAGGCACGATCCGATGACCCAAACGCTTCCACCCGGCATCCGCCATCTCCCTCTCTATCTCGATCGTCCGGCGCAGGAACGGCTGCTCGAAGCCGTCCGCGTCATCGTCGCCGAGGCGCCGCTCTATACGCCCGCCATGCCGAAGACGGGCAAGGAAATGTCCGTGCGCATGACCAATTGCGGTGCGCTCGGCTGGGTCACCGACAAGGAACGCGGCTACCGCTACCAGCCGACGCATCCGGTGACGAACAAGCCGTGGCCTGATATTCCCGATATGCTGCTCGAGATCTGGCGCGACACGGCGGGCACCGACATTGAGCCCGAGGCCTGCCTGGTCAACTATTATGATTCCAATGCGAAAATGGGCCTGCACCAGGATCGCGACGAACAGGAATTTGCCGCACCCGTCCTCTCGATCTCGCTCGGCGACGATTGCCTGTTCCGCGTCGGCGGGCTGAAGCGCAATGACCCGACCACATCTCTCCGGCTGCGGAGCGGCGATGTCGTGGTGATCGGCGGCGAAAACCGACTCGCCTTCCATGGTGTCGACCGGATCTATGCCGGCACGTCGATGCTTCTGAAGCGAGAGGGCCGGATCAACCTGACAATGCGAAGGGTGACTAAAGCTTCCTGAGCGACACCTGCTCGACCAGATGGTTCTCACCCTTCTTGAGGATGAGGTCGGCGCGCGGCCGGGTCGGCAATATGTTGCGGTGCAGGTTCTTCAGGTTGATGTTCTTCCAGAGATATTCCGCCCGCTCCAGCGCCGCCTCGTCGGTGATCTCCGAATAGCGGTGGAAGTAGGATTGCGGATTGACGAAGGCGGTCTTCCTGAGCCGCATGAAGCGATCGACATACCAGCGGTGGATCATCTTCTCCTCGGCATCGATATAGATCGAGAAGTCGAAGAAATCCGACACCATCGGCACGATCTTGCCATCCGCCGGCAAATCCCGCGATTGCAGCACGTTGATGCCCTCAAAGATCAGGATATCTGGATGATCGACGACCTGGAACTTGTCGGGGAGCACGTCATAGGTCATGTGCGAATAGAGCGGTGCCGGAACCTTCGCTTGGCCCGCCTTGATCGCCGAGAGGAATTTCAAGAGCGACGGCATGTTGTAGCTCTCGGGAAAGCCCTTGCGCTCCATCAGCACGTTTTCTTCGAGATAGCTGTTGGGATGCAGGAAGCCGTCCGTGGTCACCAGATCGACCTTAGGGCTCGACGGCCAGCGCGACAGGAGCTCTTTCAAGATACGCGCGGTGGTCGACTTCCCCACTGCGACCGATCCGGCGATGCCGATGATGAACGGCGTCTTCTGGTCATTGGCGAGATTGAGGAAACGCTTGCGCTGGGCAAACAGGATCTGCGACGATTCGACATGTGCCGAGAGCAGACGTGACAGCGAGAGATAAATGCGCCGCACCTCGTCGAGATCGATCGGGTCGTTGAGCGAGCGGAGCCGCTTGACCTCGTCGGCCGTCAGCGTCAGCGGCGTATCGGCCCGGAACTTCGCCCATTCCTCGGCGGTAAAGAATTTATACGGCGAGTAGTCGGCATCCCTGAGATGATCGAGCGCCACGCCGTCCGGGCTGATGCGCAATTCACGGTTCATGCGTCTGTCCTCGCGGCCTTCTCGGCAATGCCTGATTTTGTCGTGCGCCGTTCGAGTTCGGTCATGACATTGGCAAGCGGAATGCCGGCGATCTTCAGCACCACGAGCAGATGGAACATCAGGTCGGCCGCTTCATATGTGAGATTTTCGCGATCATCGGCGATCGCCGCGATCACCGTCTCGACCGCCTCCTCGCCGAGCTTCTTGGCGGCCTTCTTCTGGCCACCTGCGATCAGCTTCGCGGTCCAGGATTCCTCGGGCGAGGCTTCCGCGCGTGAAGCCACGATCCTCTCGAGATCGGCAAGCGTAAAGTCGCTCATCCGCTATTCCTTCAACTCAATCGAGCCGCATGGCGACGCCATGCTCTGCCATATAACGCTTTGCCTGGCCCACCGTATAGGTGCCGAAATGGAAAATGGAGGCCGCCAGCACCGCCGTCGCATGCCCGTCCCGGATCCCTTCGACCATGTGGTCCAGCGTGCCGACGCCACCCGAGGCAATCACCGGCACCGGCACGGCGTCCGCGATGGCCCGCGTCAGCGCGATATCGTAGCCGCTCTTCTGTCCGTCCTGGTCCATCGAGGTCACCAGCAATTCGCCCGCGCCGCGATTGACCATGGCCCGCGCGAATTCCACCGCGTCGAGCCCGGTCGGATTGCGTCCGCCATGGGTAAAGATTTCCCAGCGGGGATTCTGGCCGTCGGCCGAAACCTTCTTGCAGTCGAGCGAGACGACGATGCATTGGTTGCCGAACTTGTCGGCCGCGGCCGCGACGAAATCCGGGTCCTTCACCGCCGCCGAATTGATTGACACCTTGTCAGCGCCGCAGAGCAGCAGCTTGCGGATATCGGCCAGCGCCCGGACGCCGCCGCCCACCGTCACCGGCATGAAGCACTGTTCGGCGGTGCGCGCCACGACGTCGAAGATCGTCTCGCGATTGTCGGAGGAAGCGGTGATGTCGAGGAAGCAGAGCTCGTCGGCGCCCGCCGCGTCATAGGCTATCGCCGTCTCGACCGGATCGCCGGCATCGACCAGATCGACGAAGGAGACGCCCTTGACGACACGGCCGTCCTTGACATCGAGACAGGGGATTACCCGGGCCTTGAGAGTCAAATTTTGTCCTCATGCGCTCAATGGCTTGCGATAAGCGGCTACATAGCGGTCAAAGCGCGGAATTGCGAGCATATTTTTGTGCGGCTGAGCCCATTGGCCATTTGCGGACCTGATCGCGAACCGAACCCGTGGATTGAAGCCCATTCGCCCTCGCGGGCCATGCCTAAGCCATGCCATAAAGCAATCACCTGCCGAAAGTGATTCCATGACCACAACCCAGACCGGCCACCTGTTCGACCTCGATGGCGCGAGGAACCCGCTCGCCATCCTCAAGCAGGTCTACGGCTATTCCGCCTTTCGCGGCAAACAAGCCGATGTGGTCGCCCAGGTCGTGTCCGGTGGTGACGCTGTCGTCCTCTTCCCCACCGGCGCGGGAAAATCCCTCTGCTTCCAGATCCCCGCCCTTTGCCGTGATGGCATCGGCATCGTCGTTTCGCCGCTGATCGCGCTGATGCGCGATCAGGTAGAGGCGCTCAAACAACTCGGCGTGCGCGCCGCAGCCCTCAACTCCTCCCTGACGCGAGAGGAGTTCATCCACGTCCGCCGGGCGATCGACAGGGGCGAACTCGATCTCCTCTATGTGACTCCCGAGCGCATCGTCACATCCGGTTTCAAGGAGATGATCGGCAGTGCCAGGATCGCGCTCTTCGCCATCGACGAAGCCCATTGCGTATCGCAATGGGGCCATGATTTCCGGCCGGAATATCGCGAACTCGGTCATCTCGCTGATCTCTATCCCGGCGTGCCGCGCATCGCGCTGACCGCCACCGCCGATCCGCATACTCGTGAAGACATCATCGACAAGCTCGCCCTGCACGATGCGGAAGTCTTTACCACCTCGTTTGACCGGCCGAACATCGCCTACGAAATCGTCGAGCGCGACCAGCCGCGCCAGCAATTGTTGCGGTTCCTGACGCGCCACAAGGGCTCGAGCGGCATCGTCTATTGCCTGTCGCGGGCCAAGGTCGAGGACACCGCCGAGTGGCTGAATGTGCAGGGCATCCGCGCGCTGGCCTATCACGCCGGCATGGACCGCAGCCTGCGCGACGCCAACCAGGATGCCTTCCTGAAGGAGGAGGATCTCTGCCTCGTCGCCACGGTCGCCTTCGGCATGGGCATCGACAAGCCGAATGTCCGCTATGTCGCCCATCTCGACCTGCCGGGCTCGGTCGAGGCCTATTACCAGGAGACCGGCCGCGCCGGGCGCGACGGCCTGCCCTCCGATGTCTGGATGGCCTATGGCATGGCCGATGTCATCCAGCGCGGCCGGATGATCGACGAGGGCAATTCGGGCGACGATATCAAGCGCGTCGAACGCGCCAAGCTCAACGCACTCCTCGGTATCTGCGAAACGCCGGGCTGCCGGCGGCAGGCGATCCTCGCCCATTTCGGCGAAGGGCATCAGGGCCAGTGCGGCAATTGCGACACCTGCCTGACGCCCGTCGAGACCTGGGACGGCACCGAGGCCGCGATCAAGGCGCTCGCCGCGATCTACCGCACCGGCGAGCGCTTCGGCACCGGCCATCTCATCGACGTGCTGCTCGGTCACGAGAACGAGAAGACCACCCGCTTCGGCCATACCGGCATGCCGGTTTTCGGCGCTGGCAAGGACATAGCCTCGAAAACCTGGCAGTCCGTTTACCGTCAGCTCCTCGCTAGCGGCCTGATCAGCGTCGATCACAACGCTTTCGGCGCACTGAAGCTGGGGCCCGAGGCCCGCGCCGTCTTCAAGCGCGAGCGCGAGGTCCGCTTCCGCCACGACCGGCCGACCAAGGGCAAGGCGGCGAGAAGCGCGTCTTCGAGCTCGGCGAGTGCCAAGTCGGCCTTGCAGGGCTCGGATGTGGAGCTGTTCGAGGCATTGCGGATGAAGCGCACGGAAATCGCCAAGGCGCTTGCGGTACCGCCCTATGTCGTTTTTCCGGATACGACGCTGGTTGCGTTTGCCAAGGAGCGGCCGGCGGATGAAGAGGAGATGCTCGGGATTTCGGGTGTGGGGCAATCGAAGCTGGAGCGATATGGGGATGAGTTTTTGATGGTGATCAGGGGATTTGAGGGGTAGATCGGCGCAGATGGTCGCCACAGGTTCCCCCTTCTCCCCTTGGGGAGAAGTGCCGAGCAAAGCGAGGCGATGAGGGGTTCCCCAATTCACATTCGGCGCTTCGCGCAACCCCTCATCCGGCCCTTCGGGCCACCTTCTCCCCAAGGGGAGAAGCGGAAGCAAGCTTGTAGGCTTACCGACTCTTCAATATCCTCAACGCCTCACCCGCATCAATCCGCCCATCATAGAGCGCCCGCCCCGAGATCGCGCCTTCGAGGATCGCGGCATCCGGCTCCGCCAACCGCCTGATATCATCCAGCGACGCTAGCCCGCCCGAGGCAATCACCGGGATCGACGTCTCCCGCGCCAGTTCCAGCGTCGAACTCCAGTTGATGCCGGCGAGGATGCCGTCGCGGTCGATATCGGTGTAGATGATCGCCGCGACACCGGCGCCCTCGAAACGCTTAGCCAGCTCAACAATGCCGAGTTCGGAGGCTTCCGCCCAGCCCTCGACCGCAACCTTGCCGCGCTTGGCGTCGATGCCGACGGCGACCTTGGCGGGGAAAAGCTTGCAGGCCTCGATCACCAGCGCGGGGTCGCGCACGGCAACAGTGCCGAGGATAACGCGGGAGAGGCCCTTGGCCAGCCAGGCTTCGATATGGGCGATCGTGCGGATGCCGCCGCCGAGCTGGACGGGATTCTTGGTCGCCTTGAGGATCGCCTCGACCGCCGCGCCATTGACACTCTCGCCTGCGAAGGCGCCGTTGAGGTCCACCACATGCAGCCATTCGAAGCCCTGGTCCTCGAAAGCCTTCGCCTGCGCCGCCGGATCGGGATTATAGACGGTCGCCTGCTCCATGTCGCCGAGCTTGAGGCGCACGCACTGGCCGTCCTTGAGGTCGATCGCGGGGAAGAGGATCATGACTTTATCATTTCTTCAGGGCGCCCATTTCAGGAAATTCGCGATCAGCCTCAGCCCAAGCGTCTGGCTCTTTTCTGGATGGAACTGGGCGCCGGCCATGTTTTGCCGCGCGACGAAAGCAGTGACGGGGCCGCCGTAGCCGGCCGTCGCAACCACGTCCTCCGGGTTCTTCGCCGCGAGATGGTAGGAATGGACAAAATAGGCGTGCAGACCATCCTCGCCGGTGGGGATGCCATCGAACAGCGGATGCTGTTGCTGCAGTTCCAGCGTATTCCAGCCGATCTGCGGGATCTTCAGGCTCGGCTCGTCGGGCGTCATAAGCACGACATCGCCCTCGATCCAGCCGAGGCCCTCGGTGATGGTCTTTTCCAGCCCGCGCGAACTCATCAGCTGCATGCCGACGCAGATGCCGAGGAATGGCCGTGCTTTGGTCTCCACCACGTCGCACAGGGCCTCGACCATGCCGGGCACGGCATCGAGGCCGCGGCGGCAATCGGCATAGGCGCCGACGCCGGGCAATACGATCCGGTCGGCGGAGGCGACGCGGTCGGCCTTGTCGGTCAATTCGATTTCGGCCTCGACGCCGCTTTCACGCGCGGCGCGCTCGAAGGCCTTGACCGCCGAACGCAGGTTGCCGGAACCATAATCGATGATGGCGACGCGCATCGTTCAACGGCTCCCGTTCGGATCGAACAGGCCGAGTGCCGCTATGTTGGTCGAAGCGGGCAGCGCCTTGCGCACCGGCAGGGCCGGCAGCGGCCGCTCAGGCTCGCGGCGCTTGCTGGAAGCTTCGTCGGCGAAATAGATCGCTTCCGCATCGCTCAGCCGGTCGGCGGCGATGACGCGCTCGAGCTGCCAGCCCTTGCGCTCGAGCGAGCGGGCTTGCGCATGACCGCCTTCAAGCGCGGTCCACAGGCTGAGCACGAAAGTGAAGGCGATGGGCAGGGCATCCAGCCGGTATTGCTCGGCAATGTATATCGTTACGAGATAGACGAGCACGGCGGCCAGCGCGATGACCCACAGCCGCTTCACCAGCAGCCAGGGCAGCGGCAGCAGGAAGGCGAGCCACGAGAAGCCGTCGCGGATGAATTTCGTGTCGCGATCGGTTTCTGTAGAAGCCGGCGCAGTCAGCACATAATAGCTCCTGGTCATCAGAGCGTTCCCTTGGTCGAGGGGATGCGGCCGGCCTGGCGCGGATCGATCTCGGTCGCCGTCCTCAGCACCCGGGCCACTGCCTTGAAGCAGGTCTCGGATATGTGATGGTTGTTGGCGCCGTAGATATTCTGGATATGCAGCGTGATGCCGGCATTCATGGCAAGCGCCTGGAAGAATTCTCGCACCAGTTCGGTATCGAACGTACCGATCTTCGGGGCGGAAAACGCAACGTTCCAGACCAGGAACGGCCGGCCGGAGACATCTACCGCCGCACGCGTCATCGTCTCGTCCATGGCAAGGTCGAGTGAGGCATAGCGGGTGATGCCACGCCGGTCGCCGAGCGCCTTGGCGATTGCCAGGCCGATCGCGATGCCGGTATCCTCGACCGTATGATGATCATCGACGTGAAGATCGCCATTCGCCTCGATCTCCATGTCGATCAGCGAATGCCGCGAGAGCTGGTCGAGCATATGGTCGAAGAAGCCAACCCCCGTTTTGATCTTCGATGTACCGGTGCCGTCGATATTGACACTCACCGAGATCGAGGTCTCGTTGGTCTTGCGGGAGATCGTCGCTTGGCGCTTGGCGCTTTGGTCTGCCATTCAGGCTCCATCCTGTTGACGAGGATATTCCGGGGCTCATTATCAGCCGCATTGCTAAATATCCAGCTTCGGGATCCGCAAAAATGCCGGGGAATGCCGTCCGGATTGCATTTCCCGGCCCCGCGCCTACATAGGAACGGAATTCGGCGCGGAAAAATGCGTGGCCGAGGTAACAACGAGTAGAACATGAGCGAAGAACACAATCCTTATGGAACGATGCATGCCACGACCATCATCACCGTCCGCAAGGGCGGCCACGTGGTGATGGCGGGCGATGGCCAGGTTTCGCTGGGCCAGACCGTGATGAAGGGCAATGCGCGCAAGGTGCGCCGGCTTGCCAAGGGCGAGGTGATCGCGGGCTTTGCGGGTGCCACCGCCGATGCCTTCACCCTGCTGGAACGGCTGGAATCCAAGCTGGAACAATATCCCGGCCAGTTGCAGCGCGCCTGCGTCGAGCTCGCCAAGGACTGGCGGACAGACAAATATCTGCGCCGGCTCGAGGCCATGATGCTGGTCGCCGACAAGTCGATCACGCTGGCCGTCACCGGCAATGGCGATGTGCTGGAACCTGAGCATGGCACGATGGCGATCGGTTCGGGCGGCAATTATGCCTTTGCCGCCGCCCGCGCGCTGATGGACAGCGACAAATCGGCCGAGGAAATCGCCCGCAAGGCAATGGGCATTGCCGCCGATATTTGTGTCTATACCAACCACAACGTCGTGGTGGAGACGCTGGATGCCGCCTGATTCCACCAGGATCGGCTTTGTCCCTGTCGCGCCGGAGCATTATCCGCTGCTTGGCGAATGGCTCGCCGCGCCGCATATGCGGGAATGGTGGGGCGATCCCGAGGAAGAACTGGGCTATATCCGCGACATGGTGGAGGGCCGCGACACGACGCGTCCCTTCCTGATCGTGCTCGACGGCGAGCCCATCGGCTATATCCAGTACTGGTTCCTCGGCCATCACCAGAACGAGCAGTGGACGAAGGACCATCCGTGGCTGCTGGAGCTGCCCTCGGAGACCGTCGGCGTGGACCTCTCCATTGGCGATCCGGCGAAGCTCTCGCAGGGCATCGGCTCGACGGCGCTCACAGCCTTCGTCGCCATGCTGCGCGAACTGGGCCACCAGACCATCATCATCGATCCCGATCCGGCGAATGTCCGCGCTGTGCGAGCCTACGGGAAAGCGGGCTTCACGCCCGTGCCCGAACTCGAAGGCCGCACCGGCGACGACGTGCTGATCATGCAACATCATCCGAAAGCGAACGAGATATCATGACCACCTTTACCCCGCGCGAGATCGTCTCCGAACTCGACCGCTACATTATCGGCCAGCAGGACGCCAAGCGCGCCGTGGCGATCGCGCTCCGCAACCGCTGGCGCCGCCAGCAGCTGACCGGCGACCTCAAGGACGAGGTGATGCCGAAGAACATCCTGATGATCGGACCCACCGGCGTCGGCAAGACCGAGATTTCGCGGCGCCTGGCCAAGCTTGCCGGTGCGCCCTTCATCAAGGTCGAGGCCACCAAGTTCACCGAAGTCGGCTATGTCGGCCGCGATGTCGAGCAGATCATCCGCGATCTGGTCGAAGTGGGCATCACGCTTGTGCGCGAGAAGAAGCGCGCCGAGGTCAAGGCCAAGGCGCATATCAATGCCGAGGAGCGGGTGCTCGATGCGCTGGTTGGCGCCACCGCCTCGCCGGCAACGCGCGACAGTTTCCGCAAGAAGCTGCGCGCCAACGAGCTCGACGACAAGGAGATCGACATCGAAATATCGGATACGTCTGGCGGTCCCGGCTTCGAGCTGCCCGGCATGCAGGGCGCTTCGGTCGGCGTGTTCAACCTCAACGACCTGCTCGGCAAGGCGATGGGCGGGCGTTCGAAGAAGGTCAAGACCACGGTCAAGGACAGCTACGGCCTGCTGGTCGCCGACGAATCCGACAAGCTGATCGATTCCGATCAGATCAACCGCGAGGCCGTGCAGTCGGCCGAGAATGACGGCATCGTCTTCCTCGACGAGATCGACAAGATCGCGGCCCGCGATGGTGGCATCGGCGCGGGCGTGTCACGCGAAGGCGTGCAACGCGACCTGCTGCCGCTGGTCGAAGGCACGACGGTCTCGACCAAGTACGGTCCTGTCAAAACCGATCACATCCTGTTCATCGCATCCGGCGCCTTCCATGTTTCGAAGCCATCCGACCTGCTGCCGGAGCTTCAGGGCCGCCTGCCGATTCGGGTCGAACTCAAGGCGCTGACCAAGGAGGATTTACGCCGCATCCTCACCGAGACCGAGGCCAGCCTGATCCGCCAGTATGTAGCGCTGATGGCGACCGAAGGCGTCAAGCTGAATTTCACCGAGGATGCGATCGACGCGCTGGCCGATGTCGCGGTCAAGCTCAATTCGACGGTCGAGAATATAGGCGCCCGGCGGCTGCAGACGGTGATGGAGCGGGTGCTGGACGAGCTTTCCTTCGACGCGCCTGACCAGGACGGCCAGGAACATCAGATCGACGCGGCCTATGTCGAGCGCCATGTCGGCGAACTGGCGGCCAATACCGACCTGTCGCGGTTTATTCTCTAGGTATCGGCAGGCTTGCCCTTGAATTTCACCGGATGGTCGGCCAGGCCTTCCGGTGGCGCCCGATACTCACCCACCTCGATGGTTTCGACCGGTTCCGGTTCATACTGCTCGGGGTGCCATTCGTCCTTCGGGTCGTGGACATCGGTCTGGAGGTAGCTCGGCCTCTCCCTGTTGGCCAGATAGTAGACAAGTCCTATCACCGCCGCGAGGGCGCCCAGCCTCAACAAAAAGAACAGTAGGCCCATGAATATCCAGCTCCGCCATGCGCAATCATGGCGCGAATCTACACCACGCCATGACGGTTGGATAGATATCGGAGCGACCTCTGGTTCCCGTTTCGGAGGCCATGCTAGGCGTCTCTGATCCTTGGGCGGGGCCGGCCCTCATTCCTGTCGGAATCATGAACGGCGGCTTCAGGGCGGGTTCAATAATCGTGCATTAGTTTGGCACCATTCGAGCACGGTGCTCACCTGGAGGAAATTCCCATGAAAAAGCTTGCACTTACTGTTCTTGCCGCCGTTGTCGCAACCGTCGGCATGGCGTCCGTCGCTTCCGCCGATTCCCGCCGCGGCGACGACGAATGGCGCCGTCACGGTGATCGTCATGCCGAACGGCGCGACGACAACTGGCGCCACGGCCACCGCGATCACAACTGGCGCCGCCATCACAATCATGGCCCGCGCATCGTCTTCCGCAGCCACTTCCGCGACGATTACTGCTTCGTCAAGAAGGTTCGCCGCTATGATGACTGGGGCAATGTCTACATCAAGCGCGTGCGCATCTGCCGCTGATCTCGTCGGTTGGGCGGGTGATTTCCATACCCGCCCCAAACCCTTCCCCACAAGGGAGGGGCTTAACCTGCCGCAAGTTGGCCCCTCCTCTTGTGGGCGGGGTTTCGGACGGGGGTCGTTACTAGACGCGCGCATCACCACTCTTTATTTCGCCATCATTGCCGGCCATGCGCTCCATCCGGTATAACATTCCAAAGCCAACCGGAATTTCACGCCCTTGCGCCGTTTTCTCGTCACGCTCATCGCCCTCGCTGCATTCACCATCAGCACGATCGTGCCGGCGCAAGCCGCGACCGTGGTACCTGCGGGTAACCGCAATGTGGAGCAGCCGGCGGTGCCCGGTGCCTCCAAGCGCCGCACCAAGGCGGGCAAGACCACGTTCGACCGGAAATATGCCAAGGTCGTCAGGTTGCTCGCCCGCGACAAGAAGCTGATTTCGAAGATCAAGTCGATCGCGGGACAATATGGCATCGCGCCGATCCATATGGTCGGCGCCCTGGTCGGCGAACATACCTACAATGTCGATGCCTATGACCGGCTGCAGTCCTACTACGTGAAGGCGGCCGCCTATTCCGGCGACAAGTTCCGCTTCGCCTATGAGGGCCAGTCGATCCAGCAACTGATCGCGCTGCCGCAATTCGCCGATTGCGCATCCAGTTCCGGCTCCTACGAACTCTGGACCTGCCGCGAGCGGGTGTGGAACAAGTCTTTCCGGGGAAAGAATGTCGGCGGTATGAGCTATCCCAACAATCGCTTCTCGGCGGTCTTCTTCCAGCCCTTCTACGCCGGCCAGACCTTCGGCCTCGGACAGATCAACCCGCTGACGGCGCTGGAACTCTCCGATCTCGTCAGCCGCGTCTCGGGCTATCCCAAGCTCGACGAGAACGATGCGGGCGAGGTCTATGCCTCGATCATGGATCCCGACAAGTCGCTGGCCTACATGGCGGCCTCTATCAAGATGTCGATCGACGAGTATCGCAAGATCGCCGGTGTCGATATTTCCGGGAATCCCGGCATCACCGCGACGCTCTACAATACAGGCAATCCGCGCGAACGCGCCTATGAGCTGAAGGCGAGGGGTGCGGGCGCGCTTCCCGAAGAGAATTATTACGGCTGGCTGATCAACGATAAACTGGCCGAATTGGAAAGCCTGCTCTAATGGACGCCAGGCCGGAGCCCTTCGAACCGCCGGCGCCGATCCCACGCACCATCCCGCCGTCGCGGCTGGAAATCATCAAGGTCATGTTCCGCAATCCCCTCGAACTCTGGGGGAAGCCGAGCTACACGCTGCCCTGGCTGCAGGTGAAGTTCTTCGGCCAGCTGACGACGATCTGTCATGATCCCGGCCTCATCAAGCACATCCTGGTCGACAATGCCGCCAACTACGCCATGCAGCCGATCCGCCAGCTGGTGCTGCGCCCGATCCTGCGCGACGGGTTGCTGACCGCGGAGGGCGACGTCTGGAAGCGCTCGCGCAAGGCGATGGCGCCGGTCTTCACGCCGCGCCATGCGCGAGGTTTTGCGGGCCAGATGCTGCGCAAGTCCGAGGAGTTCGCGGAGCGCTATGTTGAGCCGGCCAGGAATGGTGCCGAGATCAACATCGCAACCGGCATGACGGAACTCACTTACGAGATCCTCGCCGAGACGCTGTTCTCCGGCAATATCGCCACCGGCACGGATGGTTTCGCTGATCGCGTCGATTCACTGCTCGGCAATATGGGCCGCATCGATCCGATGGACCTGCTGCTGGCGCCTGCCTGGATCCCGCGTGTCACGCGCTTTTCGGGCCGCAAGGCGCTGAAGGCCTTCCGGCAGATCGTTTCCGAGACCATGGACGCGCGCCGAGCGCAGATGGCGTCGGGTGGCCACGTGCCGGATGATTTCCTGACGCTGCTCTTGAAGATCGAAGGCCCCGATGGGCTGACCCGCGACGAGATCGAGGACAATATCCTCACCTTCATCGGTGCGGGCCACGAGACGACAGCGCGCGCGCTGGCCTGGACGCTCTACTGCGTCGCCGAGAGCCCGCATTTCCGCGTGCTGATGGAAGAGGAGATCGACCGGGTGCTGGCCGATGGCGCCGATCCCGTCGACTGGCTCGATCTGATGCCGCATGTCCGCGCGGCCTTCGAGGAGGCCTTGCGCCTTTACCCGCCGGCGCCCTCGATCAACCGCGCGCCTGTCAAGGATGACACCTGGACCGCCGAGAACGGCACGGTCCTGCATCTGCCGGCCGGCGAATCAGTGCTGGTCATGCCCTGGACGTTGCACCGCCACGAACTCTACTGGGATCGGCCCAGGCATTTCATCCCCGAACGCTTCCTGCCTGAGAACCGCGACAAGATCGGCCGCTTCCAATACCTGCCGTTCGGTGCGGGTCCGCGCGTCTGCATCGGCGCGACTTTCGCGCTGCAGGAAGCGGTGATCGCGCTTGCGGTGCTGATGAAGCGCTACCGCTTCGACGTGACAGAAAATACGACCGCCTGGCCGGTGCAGCGGCTGACCACCCAGCCGCTCAACGGGATTGTCCTGCGGGTGTCGGCGCGCTGAGCTTATGCTCCGGCTTGTCGATCTTCTTGATCCGCGCGCAGGTTCCTTCGCCGACATTGTCGCAAGGGCGGTAAGTGACGATCTCGCTGCCGGAGCCATCCGCCCAGACGACCTGGATGGTCAATGTCCTGGCTCCGTTCGGCGGCAGTTCGATATACATGAACTTGCCGGGATCGTCGGAATCCGGGATGTTGAACGGCTGCTGCGGATCACAGGGGCCGAGCGGAAAGCGCTGGTCGAGTGCTTCCGAGTTGACCGAGTAGCGGACCTCCGAAAGCCGGCAACGCATGGTCTGCAATGCCGTGAAATAGATCAGTTGCTTGCCCGAAAATTCCCGGAACTGCACCCAGCCCGGCTGGCGGTTGGCATCCAGCATCGCCTTGTACATCGACATATCAGGGAGTTCCGGCTGGTACTCGTCTTCGTCGCTCTCCTGGGCGAAGGCCGGCATGGCAGCCATTGCCGCCAGCATTGCGGCTGCGATGCCGCGCGAGATTCGACTGATTCCGCTCATAAGGCCTTCCCTAGGTCATTGACCCGATATTTTTCGCGTGCGCCTGTCGCATACCGCACTGGATAAAGTGCCGGCAATGCCATATCCCGTGGTCGCGGAACGTGCCTCGAAGCCGTATTGGATTCAAGGTGTGTGTCCGTATTCCGGTCAATATGAATGGTAGACGGCGTGGCATCGCGATTTCTTCTCGGCATCGACACTGGCGGCACCTATACGGATGCCGTGCTTTTCAACCCCGAAGAGGGCGTCAAGGCCCGGGCCAAGGCGCTGACCACCCGTCACGACCTGTCGGAAGGCATTCGCGGCGCGGTCGAGAACGTGCTTTCCGAGACGGGCACCGAGCCATCCTCGATCCGGCTCGCCTCGCTTTCGACCACGCTTGCCACCAACGCTCTGGTCGAGGGCCAGGGCGGCCGCGTCTGTCTTGTCATGATCGGCTTTGGCCCGGAAGACCTTGAGCGAGATGGCTTGAAGGCCGCGCTCGGCACCGATCCGGTCATCTTCCTGCCCGGCGGCCACAATGTCCACGGCCACGAGGCACCGCTCGATACGACCGCGCTGACCGAACAGTTGGATGCGCTTGCCAATTCGGTCACCGCCTTCGCAATCGCAGGCTATTTCGCCGTCCGCAATCCGGCCCATGAGCTCCGCATCCGCGATCTCATTCGCGAAACAACCCATCTGCCCGTCACCTGCAGCCACGAACTGTCCTCCAAGCTCGGCGGCCCGCGCCGGGCGCTGACGACATTGCTCAATGCCCGGCTGGTATCGATGATCGACCGGCTGATCGGCTCGTCCGAGGATTTCCTGAAAGCGCGCGGCATCACCGCGCCGCTGATGGTGGTGCGCGGCGATGGCGCGCTGATTTCGGCCGCCGAAGCCCGGCTGCGCCCGATCGAAACGATTCTCTCCGGCCCGGCGGCAAGCCTTGTCGGCGCGCGCTTCCTGACCGGGCTCGACGATGCCGTGGTCTCCGATATCGGCGGCACGACGACCGACGTGGCGATCCTCGACGAGGGCCGCCCAAGGCTCGACGAAAACGGCGCCGTGGTCGGCGGTTACCGCACCATGGTCCAGGCGGTGGCGATGCGCACCTATGGACTCGGCGGCGATTCGGAAGTGCACGTGAATTCGCGTGGCCTGGTAAGCGCGCTTACGCTCGGTCCACGGCGGGTGCTGCCGCTCAGCCTGATCGCCAAGCTGCATGGTGCCATGGTCCGCGATACGCTCGACAAGCAGCTGAAGGCAACCCATGCCGGACGTTATGATGGCCGCTTCGCGATCCGCTCCGGCCTGCCGGATCGCTTCGCCAGTGGGCTGTCGCCTGCGGACGAGGGGCTCTATGCCCGTGTCCGGGATGTGCCGATCGCGCTCAACGACCTGCTGTTGTCCTCGATCCAGAAGGCCTCGCTCGACCGGCTGGTCAGCCGCGGCCTGGTGCACGTCGCAGCGGTCACGCCATCGGATGCGATGCATCTGCTCGGCCGGCAGGGCCAGTGGGACAAGGACGCTGCAAGGCTCGGCCTCGAACTCGCCTGCCGCATCCGCGATGGATCGGGCAAGCCGATCGCCAGTTCCGCCGTCGAACTGGCGCATAAGATCGAAGCGCGCATGACGCGGCAGTCGGCCGAGGTGATCCTCGCTGCTTCGCTCGGCGAGGACGGCGTGGAAAATATCGACCCAGCAAAATCTGTATCGATCGACCGTTCGCTCAACCGCACGCCGGGCGTCGTGCGGTTTTCGCTGGCGCTCGACCGGCCGCTGATCGGCCTCGGTGCTTCGGCGCACGTTTACTATCCCGCGATTGCAGCGATGCTGGGCGCCGAATCGGTGATTCCCGCCGATGCCGGCGTCGCCAATGCCATCGGCGCAGTGGCCGGCGAGATCAGCCAGACCGCGCTCGTCACCGTCACCTCGCCCGACGAAGGCGTATTCATCATTTCGGGCGGCGGGCCGACGGAGCGCATGACCGGCGAGAAGAAAACCTTCGACCTGGCTCGTTCCCGGGCTCGTGAGATGGCCGTTCGCATGGCGATCGACAGCGGCGCCGAAGATCCTGTGGTCCGCTTCCACGAGGAGATCGAGGCGCCGGAGATCGAGGGACAGCGAAAGCTGGTGGAAGCCCGCTTTGCCGCCACCGCCTCCGGCCGTCCCCGGATCACCTGAAAAGCCTGAGCGAGACGCTTTGCCACTTCAGTGCAATTGACTGACATGACAAGCTGACGCAGTGTCTCGCCCGGAATTGGATTTCGGGAGACGCGCGGCATGGCGATGATTGACGAACACGGCCTTCATATCGATGAGGAACTGCATGGTTTTCTCGTGGGCGAGGCTTTGCCGGGCACGGGCATTAAGCCCGACAAGTTCTTCAAGGCCCTTTCCGAGATCGTCCACGAATTGGAACCCAAGAACAGATCGCTGCTGCAGAAGCGTGATGCCATGCAGATGCGGATCGACGACTGGCACAAGGCCCACGGTGCGCCGTCCGACATGGCCGCCTATGAGGCGTTCCTGCGCGAGATTGGCTATGTCGTGCCGGAAGGCCCGGATTTTTCGGTCTCCACCGAGAAGGTCGATCCTGAAATCGCTGTTATCGCCGGGCCTCAGCTCGTCGTGCCCGTCATGAATGCCCGCTATGCGCTGAATGCCGCCAATGCGCGCTGGGGTTCGCTCTATGATGCGCTCTATGGCACCGATGCCATTCCCGAGACCGATGGTGCGACGAAGGGCAAGGGCTACAATCCCGCTCGCGGCGAAAAGGTCATCGCATGGGCGCGCGATTTCCTCGATGCCTCGGTGCCGCTTGCCGGCGGCAGCTGGAAGACCGTAGCCAAGCTTGCCATCCGCGACGGTGCGCTGATCGTCGTCAACGAGGCCGGTGAGACTGGTCTCAAGGATCCGTCACAATTCGCCGGCTATCTTGAGAATGATCTCTGCGACCTGCAGGTCCTTCTCCGGCAAAACAATCTGCTGATCGAGATCCTCGTCGATCCGACCAGCGAGATCGGCAAGTTCGACCTCGCCAATATCTCTGATGTCTGGCTCGAATCGGCGATCACGTCGATCATGGATTGCGAGGATTCGGTCGCCGCCGTCGACGCCGCGGACAAGGTCGTCGTCTATCGCAACTGGCTGGGGCTGATGAAGGGCGACCTCGAGGAAGAGGTCTCGAAGGGCGGCAAGACCTTCACCCGCAAGCTCAACCCGGATGCCGAATACAATACACCTGATGGCGGCAAACTGCTGGTCAAGTGCCGCTCGCTGATGCTGGTGCGCAATGTCGGCCACCTGATGACCAATCCTGCCATCCGCGACAAACACGGCAACGACGTGCCCGAAGGCATCCTGGATGCGATGATCACGGCGCTGATCGCGCTGCACGACATCGGCGTCAACGGCCGACGCAAGAACTCCGCGACCGGTTCGATGTATGTGGTCAAGCCCAAGATGCACGGGCCGGAGGAAGTGGCCTTCGCCACCGAGATCTTCACCCGCGTCGAACAGGCCCTCGCAATGCCGCTCGACACGATCAAGATGGGGATCATGGACGAGGAGCGCCGCACAACGGTCAACCTCAAGGAATGCATCCGTGCCGCCAAAGGCCGCGTGGTCTTTATCAATACCGGCTTCCTCGACCGTACCGGCGATGAGATCCATACCTCGATGGAAGCCGGTCCGATGATCCGAAAGGGCGACATGAAGCAGGCCGCCTGGATCTCGGCCTACGAGAACTGGAATGTCGATATCGGGCTGGCCTGCGGCCTTTCGGGCCGTGCCCAGATCGGCAAGGGCATGTGGGCGATGCCCGACCTGATGGCCGATATGCTGGTACAGAAGATCGCACACCCCAAATCAGGCGCCAACACCGCCTGGGTGCCCTCGCCGACGGCAGCGACGTTGCATGCCACGCATTACCACCGGGTCAATGTCGCCGCAGTGCAGGCAGGACTGAAATCGCGCGCCCGGGCAAAACTCTCCGACATATTGAGCGTGCCTGTCGTGCCGCGTCCGAACTGGACGGCGGAAGAAATCCAAGAGGAGATCGACAACAACGCGCAAGGCATCCTCGGCTATGTCGTGCGCTGGGTGAGCCAGGGCGTCGGCTGCTCCAAGGTGCCCGATATCCACAATGTCGGCCTGATGGAAGACCGCGCGACACTCAGGATCTCGGCCCAGCATATGGCCAATTGGCTGCATCATCATGTGATTTCGGAAGCCCAGGTCATGGAAACCATGAAGCGCATGGCTGCCGTGGTCGATGGCCAGAATGAAGGCGATCCGCTCTATGAGCCGATGGCGCCGCATTTCGGCTCGTCCGTCGCCTTCCAGGCCGCACTCGAACTGGTGATGAAGGGTCGCGCCCAGCCGAACGGCTACACCGAACCGGTGCTGCACAGGCGCCGGCTGGAGCAGAAAGCCAAGGCGGGGGTGGTCTGATTCATGACCGTCACACTCTACGGTGCCGACTATAGTTGCTATGTGAGGATCGTCCGGCTGGCGCTGGAGGAAAAGGGCGTCGAATACCGGCTGGTTCCGGTCGATATTTTTGCCGAGGAAGAGCGGACGCCGGAATATCTCGCGAGGCATCCCTTCGCCAAGATCCCGGCATTCGAGCATGATGGCTTTGCACTCTACGAAGCCTCGGCGATCACTCGCTATATCGACGCCGCGTTCGATGGCCCGCCGCTGCTGCCCACCGAGCCAAGGGTCAGGGCGCGCGTCGATCAATTGATCTCTGTGTGCGATTCCTACGTCTATCAACCGCTGGTCTGGGACGTCTTTGTCGAGCGCATCGAAACGAAAAAACGCAATGAACGGCCTGACGAAGAGCGAATCGCCAACGGCCTGGCGAAGGCGCGGATCAGCCTGACGGCCATCACCAAGCTGATGAGCGGCAAGACCTGGCTGGCGGGCGAGAACATAACGCTCGCCGACCTTCACCTCGCGGCGATGATGGATTTCTTCCTGATGACGGAAGAAGGCCGCAAACTGATGGGGATATTTCCCGCACTCAGCGCCTGGTGGCAGCGCATGAAATCCCGGCCAAGCATGCTGGCGACGCCATATCCGGATTGATGGTGGGCTGGCGGTTTGCCCGAACCCGTTCCTTTCTTGTGAACTGTTGATATGGACGCTATATTGGCTAGGATCGATCAGGGATTTGCAAATGGCCGCCATCGCCTTGGAGCGCCGGTACGAAGAATTCATCAAGCGTCAGCTCGACACCGGGCGATTCGAAAGCGCCAGCGAAGTCGTACAGGCTGGTCTTGAAATGCTCGAGGATTTCGATGAAGCCCATGAGCGCTGGCTTCAGGACGAAATTCCTTCCCGCATGGCAGAGATCAAGGCCGATCCCTCCAAGGGGATTCCTGTCGATGAGGTTTTTGGTGAGCTCGAAGTGATACATCAGGCGCAACTGGCGCAGATGCGCAAATGAGCTATGCGGTCATCTTCCATAAGGAAGCACGGCGCGAACTCGGATCTCTCTACAAATATATTGCGGATGAAAGCGGGCCGGAGCGCGCTTGGGCCTATATTCTCGGCATTCGGGAATTCTGCGATGCGCTGCGGTCGTTTCCCAAGCGCGGAACGGAAAGAAGAGAGATCGCTGCTGGACTTCGGATAATCGGCTACAAGCGCCGTTGCAGCATCGCTTTCGCGGCTATCGACGAGACCGTCGTTATTCTGGGTATCTTCTACAGAGGACGCGCCATGTCGGCCAATGTACTCGCGCGGCGACTGCACGACCAATAAAGAAAAGCCGCCAGGTTGCCCCAGCGGCTCTGCCCAGTCCCCCGACCGGAAACTAAATTACAGCACCACCACGCGGGCGCCCTTGCCCGGGCGCACGCGTGAATAGAGGTCTATGACATCCTGATTGATCATGCGGATGCAGCCCGACGAAGCGGCGGTGCCGATCGATTTCCATTGCGGCGTGCCATGGATGCGGAACAGTGTATCCTTCCCCTTGTCGTCGAAGAGATACATCGCGCGCGCGCCAAGCGGGTTGCTGATGCTCGGCTCCTGGCCCTTTTCGACATATTTCGCGTATTCCGGCTTGCGCTCGGCCATTTCCGCCGGCGGATGCCAGGTCGGCCATTCCTGCTTCCAGGCGATATAGGCCTCACCCTTCCAGGCAAAACCCTGCTTGCCGATGCCGATGCCGTAGCGAACAGCCTTGCCCCCGCCCAGCACGTAATAGAGGAATCGGTTCTTCGTATCGACGATAACAGTGCCGCGCTTCTCGGTGGATTGATAGGCGATGATCTGGCGATGGAACTTCGTGTCCAGCTTCTTGATCGGGATCGCTGGGAGCGCGTAACCCGAATCGGTGACTTTTCCGTAAGAATCAGAGAAGATCTGGGAGGTTTCGATTTTGCCAGTTTCGGCAGTAGTTGAGCAGGAGGCAGCGCCCAGGCTGAGCATGATGCCGAATGCCGTAACAAGTGTGCGTACGCGCATCTTATTCTCTTGTAAAAGGTGAGCAGCCGGGCTCCCCGCGAGCCGGCTGGTGGAGCAAGGTGTATGGCTTTCACTCGCTGATTTGCAAGGGGTTGCGCGGCCCGCCGCCCCTGCGATGCACGCAAATGGAAAAGCCATGACTTTTTTGCAACATAGGCTGATGGCGGCTGAAAGAGACTGAAATGGCGATATTATCGATCCATGGCGACAACCCGCTGAAAGACGGGCGTCAATCGGCGCGTGCGCTGGCCATAAGACGCGGCATGCAAAGGCTGCTCATCGATATGCGCCATGTCACATTGCCGGAGCTCAGCCTGCGCAGCGGCCGCCGCGCGGATATCGTCACGCTGTCCGAAAAGGGCGAGATCTGGATCATCGAGATCAAGTCGTCGATCGAGGATTTTCGTGTCGATCGCAAATGGCCGGAATACCGCAATTTCTGTGATCGGCTCTATTTCGCGACCCTGCCTGATGTGCCAGAGGCGATCTTTCCCGAGGACGCCGGATTGTTCATCGCCGACCAGTACGGCGCCGAACTTATCCGCGACGCGCCGGAGCACCGGCTGGCGCCCGCGACGCGCAAATCCATGACGCTGAACTTCTCACGCATCGCCGCGGCACGCCTGATGCATGCCGAATGGGCCGCGGACCGGCTGGGGATACCAAACCCCAACCAGCCGGGCGAAAGCGAATCGCCGGATTTCTAATGGTGGAGACCGATTACTTCGGCGCGCGCTTGGCGAGAATGCGCTGCAGCGTACGACGATGCATGTTGAGCCGGCGCGCGGTTTCCGAGACGTTGCGGTCGCACATCTCATACACGCGCTGGATATGTTCCCAGCGGACGCGATCGGCCGACATCGGGTTTTCCGGCGGTTCGACTTTTTCGCCGCCCTTGCGGGTCAGCGCCGCGAACACCTCATCAGCATCGGCGGGCTTGGCGAGATAGTCGACCGCGCCGAGCTTAACAGCGGTCACCGCCGTGGCGATATTGCCGTAGCCGGTGAGCACGATCATGTGGCTGTCGTCTCGCTTCGAGCGGATCGCCTCGATCACGTCGAGACCGGATCCGTCGCCGAGCCTGAGATCGACCACCGCATATTTCGGCGGCCGGCCCTTGGCCTTGGCAACGCCCTCCGCGACCGTTTCGGCGGTCTCGACGGTGAAGCCGCGCGTTTCCATGGCCCGCGCCAGGCGTTTCAGGAAGGGGGCATCATCCTCGACGATGAGGAGGGAAGGGTCGGCACCTATGGCATCCACGTGTCCGGCTTTTTGGTCGTTCATCATTCAGCTCTCAATGCAACCATCGTCTCTATGTCAAACGTGACAATATATAGGTCGCGACAACTCGAAATACGACAATCAGCCGGAAACGTCCATGAATTCGCGCTTCCATTCGACCTTGATTCGCGCGCCGGGCGAGTTTTCGAAGGAAAGTTCGGCGCCTGACCGTTCCAATAGCGTCTTGGCGATGAACAGGCCGAGGCCCAGCCCGCCGGCCTTGGCCTGCGGATTGCGGCGCGTCACATAGGGGTCGCCGATGCGTTGCAGGATGTCGGGCGCAAAGCCCTCGCCATCGTCTTCGATCATGATCGTCACCTTTCCCCTGTCATGGACAACAGTGACAGTGACCCTGGATTTCGCGTAATCGACAGCGTTTTCAATGAGATTGCCGAGGCCGTACATGATGCCGGCATTGCGCCGCCCCATCGGCTCGTCGGCACGGGGCGAAAGCTCGATCACCTCGATCGCGATGCCGAACTCGCGATGCGGCGCGGTGACCTCTTCAATCAGTGAGGAGAGCGGCAGGAGCTTCATGTGCTCCTCGTTGTCGGCCGAGAGCGTCGTCAGCCGCTTCATGATGTCGCGGCAGCGTTCGGCCTGCGAAATCAGCAGATGAACGTCGTCATAGAGACGGTGTCCTGGTTCGATCTCGCGGCTCATCTCCTTGGCGACGAGCGAGATCGTGGCAAGCGGCGTGCCGAGTTCGTGCGCGGCGGCGGCGGCGAGCCCGTCGAGCTCGGAAAGATGCATTTCTCGTTGCAGCACAAGTTCGGTTGCCGTCAGTGCCTCCGAGAGCTGGTTTGCCTCATGCGACACGCGATAGGCATAGAAGGCGGCGAAGGATGTGGTGGACACGATCGCAAACCACATGCCGGCCAGCAACAGCGGCTCGAAGGGCACCACACTGCCGGGATACCACGGCAGCGGAAAGGGAGAAAAGACCAGCGCGGTGATTGCCAGCATCGCCATGACAACCAGTGCCAGCGAGTAGCGGATCGGCTGCGATGCGCTCGAGATGATCACCGGCACGGAGATCAGTGGCGCAAAGGGATTGGAGATGCCGCCCGTCACATAAAGAAGTGCGGTCAACTGCAACAGGTCGAAGGCCAGCAGCGCCAGCGCCGATGACGGTTCGAGCCGCCACGTCGCGGGATAGGAGAATTGCAGCCAGGCATTGACCACCGCGAGTGCTGCGATCAGCAGGGCGCAAATCTCGATCGGCATCGAGAATTGCAGGAAAACGCCGACGATGAGGACCGTAACGGTCTGGCCGCCGACCGCCAGCCAGCGCAAGCGCACCAGTGTTTCGAGCCTGAGCTTGCGGCTTTCCGGTCCTTCACGGACAAGTTCCACGACCATTTCGGCTCCTTACTTCATGTGCCGCGCGGTTTGGCGCGTGCGGTCGGCGGGGCTTCGGCCGGATTTTCCGGCCAGGGATGCTTGGGATAGCGCCCGCGCATGTCGGCACGCACATCCCGCCACGATCCGGCCCAGAAGCCCGGCAGGTCGCGCGTGGTCTGGATCGGCCGGTGCGCCGGCGAGGTGAGTTCCAGCGTCAGCGGTATCCGGCCGCCGCCGATCGCGGGATGGGTTTTCAGGCCGAATAGCTCCTGCACCCGCACCGAAACGAGCGGTTCTGCGCCACTATAATCCACGGGATGGCGGTTGCCAGCCGGTGATTCGAAATGCGTCGGCGCGAGCTTTTCGAGATCGCGGCGCAATTCGTGCGGCACGAGGTACATCAATCCATCATGCAGAGAACCTGGATCGATCGAATCCAAGCCCTTGATGTCGGTTTGGTAAGGCAGGAACCAATCCTCCAGTGAATCGATGAGCGCCGCATCGCTGACATCAGGCCACGGCTCGCCGAGCGTCCGGTGCAGGAAGCCGATCCTTTCGCGCAACTGAGCGGCAGCCTTGGAAAAGGGCAATGCCTCGATTCCGAGCAGCCGGACGCCCTCGGCAAGTGCTGCTTGCGCGGCAGGTCCGGTCGGGCGGGGCAGCGGAGATTCCTCGAAGATAATGGCGCCCAGCCGCGTCACCCGCCGAGCGCGGACCTGCCGGCTCGCTGGGTCAAAGAAGGACTGGTCTTCGCGGACAATGGCATTCGGAAGCTCTTCTTCTATCTCGGTGCGCGAAATTTCCGCCGCGGCGAGGATGCGCTGTGCGCCGGCGCGGCCGGTCAAGTCGGCGATAACAAGCATCTTCGCCCCGGCCAGCCGCTCGGTTTGCATGATCTCGCCACCCCGGCCATTGGCCATGACGAATCGGCCACGGCCGCCGCGCTGAAGCGCGATCCGGTCGGGAAAGGCGTGCAGGAGAAGACGCCCGGCATGGGCCGGCGCTCCCTTTCCCTTGGCGCCCGGCAGCGAATCGGCCAGCCGCCGCGCCAGCTTGCGTGATGATTCGGCCCGCTCGCCGCGTTCGCTGCGGAACCTGCCGAGCCGTTCCTCGAGATCGATCGAATTGCCGCCTAGCCCCTGTTCGGTGATCAGCACCGCGAGCTCGCAGGCCGCGAGACCTTGCCTTTCATGCGAAGCGGCCACCGCCATCGCCGCCAGCCGGGGCGGCAGCGCCAGGTCGCGGATCAATTTTCCCTCTGTTGTGATCTGGCCCTTTTCATCCATGGCGCCGAGCGACATCAGCAGCGCCCTAGCCTCGGCAATCGCTGCAGCGGGCGGCTGGTCGAGAAATGAAAGCTGGTCCGGCCCCGAGACACCCCAATGGGCGAGATCGAGCATCAGGCCCGAAAGATCGCTCGCGAGAATCTCCGGCGGCGTAAAGGCTTCGAGTGCTGCATTCTGCCCCTGATGCCAGAGCCGGATGGCGATGCCGGGCTCGGTTCGCCCGGCGCGTCCGGCGCGCTGGTCGGCGGAGGCGCGCGAGACTCGGCGCGTTTCCAGCCGCGTGATTCCTGTCGCGGGTTCGAACACCGGCAGCCGCTGCAAACCGCTATCGATGACAATCCGCACGCCATCGATGGTGATCGAAGTCTCGGCGATCGAAGTCGCCAGCACGATTTTGCGCCTGCCCTGCGGCGCCGGCTTGATCGCCTGGTCCTGTTCGGCCTGGCCGAGATTGCCGTAAAGCGGCGCGATGATCGTGTCGGGACCAAACCGCCCCTCCAGCCGCTCGGCGGTACGGATGATTTCGCGCTGGCCGGGCAGGAAGGCAAGGATCGA